>JAGCAV010000098.1 GCA_017652545.1 Lachnospiraceae bacterium | reverse complement strand
TTTTGGTCATATTCGCAAACCACAACAGAATAACCCGTTGGAGGTTCGATTACAAAACCAATGGCAGCACTAAAATCAACCGCCCTATTTATGGTTCTAATCCATTTTGTAGAAGTTGATGGAGAACCGTCTGACGAATTGAAATATCCTCCTATCCATCCAAGCGGATGATTGTTTGTACTGTATAATTCCGACCAATCCACACGTACTGAATTGTCTTTTGATACAACATCAACTAACTTGTCTATATAATCACCCATTTCTGCACCCATATCGCCCGTTGCTTTTGCGTCCGCAGGTGATCCAGATTTTGTAAGGGTTGTATCCGTATATGTAAAAATCTTTATTGAATCCTTAATTGTTGCTCTGTCACTTTGTGAAACTGTTGTTGTCAAGTCATTGTGCGCAAAACTAACACGCAGTTTTGTCTCTGTGTCAGAAGTCTTGAAAATCAAGCATCTGTCGTTTTCTAATGTCACTCTACGTGTATATCCTGCACCTTCTGCCCTTGTATATAACGTTCCGTTAATAGTGACAAAATCATCATTTATAAGCCTGAAAATATAAAGCGTATTTGGGTTTACATCAATATATTGTGTCCTTGCTCGTGACGAACTTGTTGTGTTTGCTCCGGTACTGGGGTTTACGCCACCTTCTATCACAGAGAAAGTTGGATTATATGGCACACAAATTGTTCCGAAAATATCCTCTTCTAATGCGCTCTTTAAATCATCAATCTTTCCGTTCTGGGTAGCTACGACTGACTCATAATCGGCAACGTCTTCCTGCATCTGCGCATAGACCGCCAGGATCTCCTGATAGGTCGGCACGGCCTCTGTAGGTGCCACGGCACCGGTGGCCCCAGTCCGATCCACGACGCCGTCAATGATCCGCACGGTGGCCGTCACGCCTCCGCCCACCAGCTTGATGGCAAGGCAGAACTGTCCCTCTACGTTGTAGCACGCCTGGGGCAACGTGACATAGGCTTCATTGCCGCTGACGGTGCCGTAGCTGGTCAGGGCAATGTTCGTCCCATCAGGCGCCATAAACACGGCCTGGCACTGCGCTCCGCTCAGATCCACGGGTTCGCCATTGCGGAAGGCCCGGATGCCGAACCTGTCCGCGTCATCGTCCTTGTGGCCGATGGTATGATTCAGAAATGACCGGTGAATAACTCCGGTTTCCAGGTTAACGTCCACAATGTCCTGTTTGTAGAAAGCCATTTCAGTCCCTCCCGTTATTCAATCATGCTGAGCACTGTGTCCACAGCTTCGTTAACAATGCCGTCCCTTACGCCGCCGGCGAACTTGTTTTCCGTCAGCGTACCGTTCAGCAGGTTATACCCCGCCACAGACGTGGTATTGCTTTTCATGTTGTTACTAAACTTGATGCCGGTGATCCGTCTCTCAATGCAGTTGTATTCGATCTCACTGGCCGCCAGGCGGATGTTCAGCCCGATGTCCGGATCTTTCACCGTCACATAGTCATACAGCACGATGCTCTGTAGGTTTCTCATCCAGGGATACGGCCATTCAGCGGAATATTCCGGCCTCTCCAGCTGCACCGTGACGTCGGTCACCGGGATATCGATCTTTTCATTGTCGAACCTCTCCCGGGCCTTTGCCCGCATCTCATCCAGCAGATCCTCTTCCGTCCAGACCGTGCCGGAGCCCGTCTCCGTCTCTTTGCCAACCTGGCCCTTGACGTTGAGGGGCTCCATGTAGATCACCGGATAGTTATCAATGTATTCGGAGTCCACCCACTTCTCCGGCAGATACAGATCATCTCCGTTTTCGGCCTTTGCCACCGGGACGATCCTGGTTACCAACCTGGAGCTGTTTACCTTCCAGATGATCCCGTTCACATTCTGCCCGTATTTGATCTGAAACTCGTTTCCGATGCCCACACGGGTCATAATGAACAGGTCCCAGTTGTCCCGGGTGAACCTGGCGTCAAACTGCGGTACAACACCGCTGTCTGGATCCGTCAGGCAGAACATAGCGTTTTTCCGTTTGATGGTGCCGGTATACGTGCCATCGTCATCGGTGCTCATGTTCGTGGCAATGGTGCCACGGTAGCTCATCATGAAGGCCTCTGTCATCTTCCCGATGGCCATTGCCGGGGTGACGTCCGTCAGCTCCACATTCTCCACCAGGATGGCGTTCAGATCCAGGGAAACGTGGTTACCGGATACATTAACAATGCCGCGATTCCGATCCACCTGTACTTCCTTGATCCGGAAAAGCTGTTCATTGATGACCCGGGGCTCCAGATCCTGCGGGGTGATGTGCCGGCTGTAGGTCAGCTGGCTTTTCTTCATGTAGCCCGTCAGGCCATAGGTCGTGCTTACCTGATACCAGCTGGTATCCACGTCATCCAGCACATACATGTCCGTTCCGGACTGGATGGTGGCAATCACTGCCGCTCCGCCGGAGGTCCTTGGAATCTCTTTCCACCAGCTGTTTTCAGCCGGAGGATACGCTGCGCCCGGGCTGCTCGCGTCCCAGTATATGCACTGGTAATTCTTATTGTTGTAGCTGACTTTGGTGCCCACGCTGATGTCCACGGATCCCCACGCAGGGTAGGTGATGGTTGTCGGTTCGCTGGGCCCGTCCCGCAAGGCCGCGGTGGTATTGGTCACGTACACGTCCACATCATAACCTACGGTTGCAGCGGGGATCGTTTCCCGTGGCACCGGCAGTTTGACGATGTATTCCCGGATCAGGTACTGCCACTTGCCCACAGGGTCCAGCGGGTGTTCCATCGTGAAGCTGTATTCCCCGCCGGCCACCTGGCGAACGACCGCACTGATAGGATCCAGGACCGCCAGACCGTTCTTTGTGAAATCCGTTTCATCCGGAGCAAAAATACTGATCATAAGAACCGCTCCCTTTTGGTGATCTCCAGCTTGCTCCAGCCGTTGCCCTGGACAATGTTCTCACCGGGTATCAGCTTCACAAACGGCCCGGAGGTCTTCAGCGTCAGGTCTTCGGTCTTGTCGTAGTTCAGCAGCACCTTGTTTTCATTGTCCAGCCAGTATTTGTTCCCATCGGTCAGGCCCTGTATCAGGATGGTTTCCCCGCCCATGGCGACGGTCACCAGGGAAGCGCTGGCCGTGATCAGGACCATCGGATAGCAGTCCACGTCTCCGGAGCTCCGCACGGTGGTCCCAGTGGTTGTCACTTCCACCGGCGCGTCCTCGTGGATTTTCTCCTTCAATGGCTGGCAGTAAAACTGCACTTCGCCTTCCCACCAGTCCAGGTTATGGCTGTGTTTGTTCAGCGTCACAGCGCCGATTATCCTGGCCGGCTGCTTCCTGTCCGGTTCCCCGCTGAAGGTGACATAATCCGCCCCGCGGAGCCAGTCGTAAACCTCTCTGATCCGACGGCCCCCATGCACCATGATGGAGGCCGTCTGAATGTAGCTGTTATAAATGTTTTCGCC
>JAGCAV010000097.1 GCA_017652545.1 Lachnospiraceae bacterium | reverse complement strand
GCCTTGTACTTCGGTTCCTTCCCCGTTTCCTCCGCGCGGATATTCATATTCCCTGTCACATCCTTCCTGGTTTCCTTCGTGCTTCTCGTCGATGATGATCCCGTACAGCAGGCAGTACATACTGCCGATCGCGAACGGTTTCGCCTTCCGGCACTCTTTGCAGATCATCCCGGCCTCCTGCAGCTCCACTGATGCGGCCTGTATGCCCATTCTCCCGGCACCGTGCTGTCCAGGGCGATCTCCAGCGCCAGCACCTTGTTGCCGTCCGGCCGGATGAATTCCTCGCCCAGCGGATCCGCCGCCACGTACACAACCTCCGCGTCCACGACGACCTTCCGATACCGCCCGCGCTCAATCACCGCGATCTTCTTCCCGCAGAACCGGCACCGGATTTCCTTCTTTGTGTCCTTCATGCGTTCCGCCTCCTCCGCATCGGCTGGTTGTTGTATGTAGGCTTCATCCTCCGGATGATCCGGATGTTCTCTACGATCAGCGGATGCGGCTGCTCCATCCGTAGGTCATATACTGCCGTGCTTCCGTCGCTGAAGCTCACCCGCACCCTGTCCGGCTTCTCGCTGTACTCGTGGTCGTAGTAGACCACCACCTCCGGCAGCGCCCTCGGCCGCCCCCAGCGTTCCTCCGCCTCTTCGATGGTCTCTGGTCTGTTCATCAAATTCTCCTCTCTCATGTGCCTTGTCAGGATACATTCGTGCTAAAAAAATATCTGACAGGTTCGTCAATCTTCAGGATCTTGATCAGTTTCTCCGCTTCGTGCAATCCAAACTTTCCATTATTCATCTTGATAGAGAAAGTCTTTGCAGAAATACCCATCTGCTTTGCCACCTGTTCCTGGGTCATCCCGTTCTCTACGATCTTCGCCCTGATGAGATTTGCATTAATCACTTTTTTCACCTCTTTTCAGTTGTGCCTTTTCAAGATACTCCGATATTATCACTGCTATTGTGCCTTGTCAAGATACTTTTCTCATTTTTATTTACTTTTTTGTAAACTCATAGTATGATGAAGTCGAGGAAGGTGATTTTATGAGTACCCCCGGTGAACGCATCCGTGAAATGCGCATGCGTAATCATCTCACTCTTGACGATGTAGCCAAACGGCTAAACGTAAATCGTCAGGCTGTTTATAAGTATGAGCATGGCGTTGTCACGAACATCCCTTTGGACAATCTCGAAAAGATGGCCGAAATGTTCGGCACTACTCCTGGGTATCTTGCCGGATGGATTGAAGAAAATCCTTCTGTTAATAATCAAACACCCGACTATGATCCTCAGATCCGTATCGTGTCCGGTATGATGGAAAACCTTTCTGAGGATCAAAAGAACCAGATTGTCGCCATTGTTCGTGCCGTCGTTGAAACGCAGAAAGGAGACCAGCGATGATTACCCGACCTGATTATGATCGTGCCGCCACCGCTGCCATGCAGATCCTGATTGATAACCATATTACTGAAACACCGATCAACCCCTTGCCGGTTCTGCTCAGTTATCCCGGCGTCCGCGTCGTACCGTATACGAAGATGGCCCTGGATGCCGGAATGGAGCGATCCGACCTCGTCCCCATCTTCGGCAACCAGGACGCCGCCACCTTCCACCTCGACATGCCCGGCCTGGGCGATGTCCGCTATGTCGTCGTCTATAATATGCGGCTCCCCTTCGAGATCATCTGGCGCGGAATCGCCCGTGAGCTGGGCCACATCGTCTTGGGCCATGACGGCGTCACCCGTCCGCAGGATGTCCGCATGGCAGAGGCTGTCTGCTTCGCGCATCATTTGATCAGTCCCCGCCCCGTCCTGCATCTTCTTCAGTCCTCCGGCATGCCCCTGACTATGAATGTCCTCTCCGGCACCACCGGCTGCTCGGATGAATGCGTGGATGAGATGCAGTCCATACCTGGCGCTCATGTCCCCCCGGATCTGAACGCCGCCGTCCGTGATCTCTTCGCTCCGCACCTGAATGAATACATCGCTTTCCACCGGTCATCCCCGAAGGTCGACCGGTCTCCCGTCGTCGACTTCGGTACCTTTATGGATAATTATATAGAATAGGAGGAATCATGATGAAGAAACTGCTCGCCGTCGTTCTGATCCTGGCCCTGCTCCTGCCGGTCGCTGTCATCGCGGATGGCACCGCCGATCCGATCATCGGTCACTGGTACTTGCTCTTTGATAAAAATGTTTCTCCGGAGCTCGCCTCCAGTTTTCAGGATAACGATTATATCTTTATGATATTTTCTTTCCTGGATGACGGAACCATCCTCCAGTCTGAGATAGACATCAAAGACAAGACGGGTTCCCCTTTTTCCGGCTCCGCTGGTAAATGGGAGCGCAACGGCTTCGATTATACTTATAGTATTGTTGCCCTCGGTTCCGGAAAAGCTCTTCTCGAAGATGATTCCCTTCTTCTTCAGATGCAAAACTCAACTATTTATCTGAAGCTCCATAAACTCATCCCCCTCGACGCATATAACGATTACATGTTCAGATAAGGAGGCTCCCCATGCCTTCAAAAACAAAAAAGCCGTCCTGTTCTCCCAGGACGGCCGTCGCCTATGCCCGCTATTCCTCCGCGGGCCAGCGGGACGTCTCCATCGAGCAGCAGCTGTCGGACATCCGTGCCTTTGCGAAGCGCGAAGGGTACACGATCGTGCACGAATATGCGGATCATGCCCGCAGCGGATTCAAGAATACCTCCGCCCGCACCGCCTTCCAGTCCATGATCGCCTCCGCCGCGGATGGATCATATGATACCATCATCGCCTGGAAGGTCGACAGGTTCGGCCGTAACCGGGAGGACAGCGCGATCTATAAAGGCAAGCTCCGCCGTTTCGGCGTTCGTGTGCTCTATGCCATGGAACCGATCCCGGAAGGCTCCGCCGGTGTCCTCCTGGAGGGTATGCTCGAAGCGACCGCGGAATGGTATTCCCGCCAGCTTTCGGAGAACGTCACCCGCGGCATGCAGGATAATGCCCGCCGGTGCCTTTATAACGGCACCCGCATCCTCGGATACTCCCGCGGATCGGATGGACGCTATGCCCTCAACCCGGACGAGGCTGCCGTTGTCCGCCACATCTTCGATCTCTATTCCTCCGGCATGTCCGCCGCCCGGATCTGCCGCACGCTGAACGCCCAGGGCGTCCGTACCTCCCGCGGCAAATGTTTCGCCCCGGAAGGCCTCATGCGGATCCTGACGAACGAGCGATACACCGGCGTCTACATCTGGGGAGACATCCGCGTCCCCAGCGGCATGCCCGCCATCATTGAGCAGTCTGTTTTTGAGGAGGCCCAGCGCATGAGAGGCAAAACTTCCCGCCATGTCGAACAAAATGCCGTCGATTATCTTCTCACCGGCAAGGCTTTCTGCGGTCACTGCAGCGCCGCCATGATCGGCGACTCCGGCACTTCCAAATCCGGCACCCGTCATTATTATTACACCTGCCAGTCCCGCAAAGCCCGGAATGGCTGTGATAAGAAAAGCCTCCAGAAAGATTATCTGGAAGCCGCCGTCGTCGACTTTGTCCTGGACCATGTTCTCTCTGAGGATCAGATCGGTAAAACCGCCGACGCCATCATGGCCCTCCAGGAGGAAGAACTGAAGCATTCCCCGCTGTCAGCCATGGAAGCAGAATATGAGGATACAAAGAAGAAGATCCAGAACATCAATAACGCCATCGCCGCCGGCATCTGGAATTCTTCCACCTCCGCCATGCTGAAGGATCTCGAAGATACTGCCGAAGATCTCCGCACCTCTATCGAGATGATGCGATACTCTCAGAATCAGCTTCTCGACCGGGACCGCGTCCTCTTCTTCCTTCATCAGTTCACCAAAGGCGACCGCTCCGATCCGCTCCTCCGCCGGCACATCATCGAGACGTTCGTCAATGCTGTTTATGTCTTCGATGATCACCTGAAGATCGTGATCAATAACCAGGAAGGAAACCAGCGCTTCCCGCTGTCTGATATTCCCCCTGAGTGTTCGGATAATGTCAACTCTGGTGTACCAATTGTAACACATCCGAACACGCGGGTCACGATTTACCGCATCGCGATCTGATCGGACGAAAAAGAGAGATGCTGTCGTTATGGCAGCATCTCCTTTTTTTACCGGTTTGCCCGGTCCATCATCCGCTTGATGTCCATCCGCGTCTGTTCGTCCGGCGCTTCGTCCATCATCATCCGCAGGTGATCGTTCCATTCTTCCGCGCGGCTGTATCCGCCCCGGTTCTCCCGGCTGTACCGGTTATAGCTTCCGCCGTTCCGGTTCTCCCGG
>JAGCAV010000096.1 GCA_017652545.1 Lachnospiraceae bacterium | reverse complement strand
TACGCCGACAGAGGCAGCCGGCATTGCCTGTGCCTACACGCTGCTGCTTGGCTTCTTCTATTACAGGGAGATCAAGCTGACGGATGTGCCGGGCCTGGTATATAAAGCGTCCATGAACATGGGCATAGCTGCGCTGATGATCTCCGCTGCAACGGCCCTCGGCTGGTTCTTTACCAGTCAGAATATTCCGGCGACCCTGGTCAATGCCCTTCTGAGCACAACGCAGAATAAAGTGCTGATCATTCTGCTCATCAATGTTGTGCTTCTGATCGTAGGCATGTTCATGGATCTGGCACCCGCGATGACGCTTTTCACACCCATCCTGCTGCCCATCGCGACAGCGGTCGGAATCCACCCGGTTCACTTCGGACTGATCATGGTCGTGACACTGGCAATCGGCCTGTTCACACCGCCGGTCGGCGTCTGCCTGTTTATCACCTGCGGTATCGCAAAGACCCCGATCTCCTCCGTGATCAAAGACCTGCTTAAGTTCATGATTGCCACGCTTGCGGTCATGCTTCTGGTGGATTTTGTCCCCGCACTGACACTCACGCTCCCGAAACTGCTCGGCTATGTAAAATAGTTTCATGATGCCGGACCGGAACATGCCGGCAGCGGCAAACGGTCCGTCAGTCGGAAAACTGAAAGGAGAAGAAATGAAATTAAGTATTTTACCGGTATCCCTGTTTTCAGATCTTTCCACGGGGAAGATGACACTCGCAGACTGGGCAGCCTACGCGCAGGGAAAGGGAACGGACGGATTTGATGCCAGCATCCTGTTTTTCCCGAACAGTACGGCAACGACCATACAGACGATGAAGCAGCAGCTCGAGGATAAAAAAGTGACCATCCAGCCTGTGATGGTGTGCTGCTATCCCGATTTTACAAACCCGGATCCGATGGAGAGGGAAAGACAGATCGACTATTTCAGGAGAGACCTTGCACTGATCTCGGACTTCGGCTTTACACATGTCAGAATGACAGCCGGCCAGGCTCACCCGGGTCTTTCCATTGAGGAAGGGACCAGAAACTGCGTAGCCTGTTTTGAAAAGGTTCTGGATACCGCTGAAAAATACAATGTAAAGCTGTGCCTGGAAAATCATTCCAAACCCGGAGCATGGCCGAACATTGACTTTGCCTTCAATAAAGACGCGTTCCTGAGCGTTTTTAACGCTGTAAAGGACATGCCCATCGGCATCAATTTTGATACCGCCAACGCTGTCGCGTGCGGGGCTGACGCGAAAGAACTGCTGGAGACCGTAATCGATAAGGTCTGGACGATCCACATGAACGACACCGCGACCATCGGAAAATGGACGCCGGCGCCCATCGGGAAGGGTCTGGTCGATTTTGATACGGTGTTCAAGGTTCTCGGAGATCATGGCTTCGACGGATGGATCTGTATAGAGGAGGCCAGCGGACTGGGACTTAAGGGCATCGATGACGCGATTGCGTTTGCCCGCAAATATGTCTGAGGGTAAGGAGGAAAGTTATGTCCGAAACATCCAGAGAACGGGTGCTCAAAACGTTTAACCATCAGCAGCCCGAGAAGATGGCGATCGATTTTGGCTCATCCACTTCCACCGGCATCAGCCTGTTTGCCTATGACAGGCTTGTGAAGCATCTGGGATGGGAGGAGACACCGGTTCTTTACGAGCTTTTTCTGATGATGGCGGATCCGTCGATGGAGATGCTCGATCTGATGGGCTCTGATGTGATCCAGCTCAAACGGTACGCGCCGAATTTCGGTATTCCGCTCAAAGACTGGAAACCGGGCTGCGTACGGGGAGTCGACTGCCTCGTCCCGGGTTCATTTGATCCGGAGGAGGATGAGCGCTATTTCATCATCAGGGATAAAAGCGGCCGGCCATATGCCCGGATGCCCAAAGACGGTTTCTATTACGATCAGGTCGGTTTTCCTTTTTCTGAGATAGAGGAGCCGGAAGAGATCGATGCCCTCTCAGACGAAGAGCTGGGGGCAGCCATGTCCGATGAAGAGATCGAATGGCTGTGCAGCGAGAGCAAACGGCTTCATGAAGAAACGGACAAGGCCGTCATGTTCCCGGTCTATGCCAGAACCATGGAAGCCGGGCTGAGGAACTGGGGGTATGAAAACTGGCTGGCCCAGCTGCTGACAAGCGAAGAGATGGTCCACAGGTATCTGGAGAGGATCACAGATCAGTATATCGCCGATCTGGACAGGATTCTGTCCAGAAGCAATGAGTATATTGATTTCATTCGTTTCTGCGACGACCTGGGCATGCAGACTTCCACGATGATGTCGCATGATACCTTTGAGGAGATGATCAAACCCTACATGAAAAAAATGTTTGATTTTCTTCATACCAGATATCCGAAGCAGAAAGTGGCCCTTCACTGCTGCGGATCCATCAAGCCTTTTATCCCGGATCTGATCGACATAGGTGTGGATATTCTTAATCCGGTCCAGATCTCTGCCAGGGATATGGATCCGGCAGAACTTAAACGGGAATTCGGCAGCGACATCGTGTTCTGGGGAGGCGGCTGCGACGCGCAGATCAAGCTTTCAAAGCTTTCGCTGGAGGAATTGAAGGAACATGTCCGGGAAATGATCGATATATTTGCGCCGGGGGGCGGGTTCCTGTTTGCGCCGACGCATAATTTCCAGGCAGATATCACACCGGAACAGATACTGGCTGTGTATGAGACAGCGTTGAAATACAGGTAAGGAAAGAGGGAAAATGGATAGAGTAACAGGTATCCTGAATGTAGTGCTCCCGATCATTGCCATGCTGGCTGTCGGTATGATCGCCAGAAGCAGCGGACTGATCACGCAGGAGGGTATCGGCCAGATCAAATCGTTTGTTGTGAACTTTACGCTTCCGGCTACCCTGTTCGGAGCGTTCTGGTCCATGAAATTTACCTGGAGAGAAGGGATGATGGTGCTGGTGATGGCGGCTGTTACCGCCATCGCCTTTGCGGCCGGTTTTGTTGTGCCCAGGCTGCTTGGCGTGAAGCGTGATATAACGCCGTTCCTGTGTACGACAATAGAAGGCGGAAGCATCGGCTATGCCATGATGATCCTCCTGACCGGGCAGGAAAACCTGTACCATTTTGCGCTTCTGGATGTCGGAAACGCGCTGATTCAGTGGCCGGTCGTGATGACGCTGCTTCAGCTTCGGCAGAACAACGCAAAAACAGGGAAGGAAATCGCGCGGTCACTGATCCGCCCGCTGAATATTGCCATTGTGGCGGGCATCCTCCTGTCGGCAACGGGCATCGGGCCTGTTCTGGCTTCCACACCTGCAGGGGAGTCCATCAGCAGTGTCCTGAGTTTCCTGGGAAGTCCTACCGGAGCGGTAAAGATCATGACGATCGGTTACGGGCTGACTTTCAGTCACATCAACTGGAACGAGACGCTGCGGTCGGTTGCGTCCAGAGCCCTGATCTACTGTGTCCTTGGGATCGTGGTCTTTTCACTGACGCCGCTGATATTCCCCGGCAACCAGCTGTACAGGCAGGCAGTGCTTCTGTTCTTTGTCATGCCGCCCGCATTTAACCTGACGATGTTTACGATCAACCGCAATGAGGAAGAATACCTCTCAGGCGTACTGGCCGTGTACACGGTCCTGACGGTGATCGGCTATGCCGTGATCGCCGGAGTGACCGGCTGATATGGTTTTTTATGAGTGAAGGACCGGGTTCTTCCTGCGCGCCCTGGACTGATAAGCACCGGGTGTCATGTTTTCATACTTCTTGAATGTCCGGATGAAGGTCTGAACCGTAAAGAAACCGGAAGACGCTGCTGCCTGCTCCACCCTGACGGGGTCCTTGCCGGAGAGCAGCGTTTTTGCATACTGGATGCGCAGTCTGGAAATATATTCGGAAATGCTCATCCCCAGATTGGATGAGAATAATTTGCTCAGATAGGCGGGACTGACCATAAGCTGCTCCGCGATCATCGGAAGAGAAAGGTTCTCGTCCCGATAGTGCTCCAGGATATAGGCCTGGGCATCCTGTACAGTCTCATGGCTGGCTTTCTGCCCGGTCTCGAGACAGACCTGCGAACGGATGATCTGCTCAAGAAGAGAGCGGATATCCTTTGTGGCTTTTGAAAAGTTGTCAAGGTCCCGAACTGCGTATTCAGGCAGGTCGGGACCTTGTTCTCTTATAATATGGCGGGCCAGTCCGTACTCATAAAGCCTGTCCTGCAGATAGAACAGGATATGCCTGATATAATCGGCGCTGGTCCGGTTCGACTGGCAGATCTTTTCAAACAGGATGTCGCAGCGGATCCTTGCTTCCTGAAAATCACCGATTGAGATATATTTTACCAGCCTGCGGCATTCTTCCTGATAATCAAACATGGCCTTTTTGCTTTTCTTCCTCTTCCCTGATCATTTTCAGGTTGTTATCCAGATGATCACGCATCAGCTTCTGCGCCTGCACGGGGTCGTTGGCCTCCAGTGCATTAATGATGCTGCTGTGGTAGTAGAGGCACAGCTCGTCGTCCGTGAATTTTTTCAGACTCTGCATGGCGGTCAGAAAGGAGGCGCGCATGATCTGCTCGGTCTGGATGACAAGAGGGTTCCTGGATGTTTCCGCGATCAGGAAATGAAACTGCAGGTCGATCTGGGAGGTGTCCTCCCTGGCCTTTGTCAGATGCTCCTGTTTTGCGTAATTCGCTTTCAGCTTTAGAAGATCATCGGGCGTACAGCGCGAGGCGGCAAGCTCTGCGGCGCCGCATTCCAGAATGATCCGGTACTCCGTCATCACTTTCAGATCGGGCATGGTCAGGACCAGCATGGGCATCAGATTTGAGATGTGATCCGCCCCCGCGTATTCACGGATAACGGTCCCGCTTCCCTGCTGTCTGCTCAGAATGCCGAGACTGACAAGCCTTTGTATGGCAGCCCGTATGGTGATGCGCGAGACACCCATCAGCTGCGCGAGATCCATCTCTGAGGGGATCTTATCACCCGGTTTCCATTCACCGTTTGTGATCATGGATGTCAGCTGATCAAATACGGCATCTGTCATATTCTGATGTCCAATACTGCGGATCGGCACGGATTACCTCCTGCGTTTTACTGACCGGTTCATGGCATACGAAAAGCCCGGCAAAGAGATTGCCCGCTGCGCAGTACCCGGCATTTTGATAAAATATTATAATAGTAATCCCGAAATGCTGTCAACAAATATGCATTCCCTTCGGATTGACGTTTACGGGGAGGGGATCATATACTGTTACCGATGACTGAAGTACAGACAATCTGCTCTGAAAAAGAAGGAGGAACTGCCATGATGAAATCTTCACCGTCCGCCTGTATCGAACTGAAAGAGGGGACACATGTAGCCAAAGTTGTCCTGATGCCCGGCGATCCGCTCAGGGCAAAATATGTGGCGGAGCATTATCTCGAAAATCCGGTCCTGTTCAATGATGTCCGCAACATGTACGGATATACGGGAACCTTTGAGGGAAAGGAGGTTTCGGTCATGGGTTCCGGCATGGGCATGCCGTCCTTTACCCTGTACGCCTATGAACTGTTCACCTTCTTCGGCGTGGAAGCCATCATCCGGATCGGGTCGGCCGGAGGGATCGGGGATGACGTAAAGGTCCGTGACCTGGTCATTGCCATGTCAGCCTCCACAAATTCGGGCATGGCGACATCCTATAATCTGCCGGGTATCCTTGCCCCCACAGCCAGTTATGATCTCCTGCGCGCAGCCGTGAATGCCGCGGATGAACTTGGGGTCCATGCGCGGGTCGGCTCGGTCTATACCTCGGACTTTTTCTATCATCCGGACAGGGAAGTCAATCAGAAAGCGAGGGCCCTGGGGCTGCTGGCTGTGGAAATGGAAGCTGCAGGCCTGTATCTGACCGCCATGGCCGCCGGGAAAAAGGCCCTGGCCATGTTCCAGATCTCCGATCTGGTGTTCACGGGAGAAGGACTGAGTGCTGCCGAGCGCCAGGACAGCTTTCATGAGATGATGGAGGTGGCCTTAAAGACCGCCGCGGGAGCGGAGGTGTAAACCATGGTCATTACAGACGGGATCAGAAGGGAATGCAGCGTGCATCTGTCTGAAGATGAGCGGAGTGTGGTCATTCTGGATCAGACACAGCTGCCGAACCGGCAGGTATATCTGACGCTGAATACGGCGCAGGGGATCTATGATGCCATCAAAAGCCTGGCAGTGCGCGGCGCGCCCGCGATCGGCATCTGCGCAGGTTACGGGATGTATGTGCTCGCGCTTCAGGAAGAAACATCCGATTACGACGTATTTCTGGCCGATATGGAAAAAACCGGCGCGTATCTGAACAGCTCCCGGCCTACAGCGGTCAATTTAAGCTGGGCCGTCAGGAGAATGCTGGATGTGATAAAGAGCGGCTCCGGCCGGCGTGTGGATGAGCTGAAGGAGCTGCTGCACGAAGAGAGCATACAGATCCATAACGAGGATATTGAAATGTGCCGGCGTATTTCCGAATACGGCCTGACGCTGGTGAAGGACGGGGACGGCATACTGACGCACTGCAATGCCGGACCGCTGGCCACGTCCCGGTACGGGACCGCGATCGGACCGGTCCTTCTGGGAAAAGAACAGGGTGTGAACCTGAGAGTGTTCTCCGACGAGACGAGGCCTCTGCTGCAGGGAGCGCGCCTCACCTCCTATGAGCTGCAGCGGGCCGGAGTGGACGTGACGCTGATCTGTGACAATATGGCCAGTCTTGTGATGAAGAACGGCTGGGTGCAGGCTTGTTTTGTGGGCTGCGACCGGATCGCGGCGAACGGGGATTTCGCGAACAAGATCGGAACCTCGGGGGTGGCGATCCTGGCGAAGCATTACGGGATCCCCTTCTATACGCTTGGACCCACGTCCACCATCGATATGGCCTGTCCCACAGGCGCTGACATTCAGATCGAACAGCGCGATCCCGATGAGATCCGGAGCATGTGGTACAAAGAGCCCATGGCCCTGCCGGAGGTGAAGTGCTATAACCCGGCTTTTGACGTGACGGATCATGAGCTGCTGACAGCGATCGTGACGGACCGCGGGATCGTGTATCCGCCGTTTGATGTCAACCTGAGAAAGCTGATGACACCGTGATCTGACAAGGCAGGACCGGCCTGTTTTCAGATCCGGTTTTTGTGCCCTGTTTTCAATAAAACAGGTGGTTATTTTGCCGGTCAACTGGTATAATGTGATGGCAACTGAAAATGATATCAATATTTGTCTCTTGAGAGGAGGATGGGTAAGAAATGCTTAAAAAATGGAATTCAATGAGCCTGATCGTGCGGATATGCATCGGTCTGGTGATTGGTGCGATCCTGGGACTGACGCTGCCGGGGTGGACCTGGATCAGTGTCCTTGGTACGCTGTTTGTCGGAGCCCTGAAGGCGGTCGCGCCGATCCTGGTCTTTGTGCTGGTTGCATCGTCCCTGGCGAACGCGAAGGGAGGAAATGCATCCCGGTTCAGGACGGTTATTTTCCTGTATCTGTTCAGTACGCTGTGTGCGGCTGTCGTGGCTGTTCTGGTGAACTTCATTCATCCGGTCACCATATCCCTGACGGGGCTTGACGCGGCGGAAGGCTATACGGCACCGGACAGCATGGGCGTG
>JAGCAV010000095.1 GCA_017652545.1 Lachnospiraceae bacterium | reverse complement strand
GTCTCGCGCATCTCTTCCAGTGTGACGGCCAGGATTTTATCCAGGTCACCGTGCGATCTTTCAAACTGAGGATCGATGACGGTATTGTAAAGAATGTCAACTGCGCGGATCAGGTGCAGGGTGTATGCGTCATCGGCCTGCGGCCCGGCGATTCTCTCCCGCGAGATGTTCTCCAGAGCCAGAATCCGTTCCAGAGGTTTGCGGATACGGCTTTCACAGGCATGATCACCGGTCAGGGCGCCCTTCATGTAGGCAAGCCTGATCTTGCCTGTCAGTGTTCTGGTCAGCCGGGAAAAGCGATGCTCCTGGATCCAGGAAAAGGCTTTTTCCCGTATCTGGGCAACACCGGGGCGCTCCGCCTCAACCAGCGGAAAGACTGACGCGTCCACACAGAGCTGGGCGATTGCCGTCAATGACTTTGATTCGGCGCCGTAATAGACTTTTTTTGCCAGATAGAGCGCAAAGGCATCCTTGTCAAAATACCTGGAAAAGCCGCCCTGTTTGACGGCATCATACATGGAGACATACTTCGAGTCTGAAAATGATTCGAGGTCCAGCTTTGTGTCGAGCGTGTAATCGCCGCTGACGGTCCACATCAGGTTTTTCATGCGGTTTTCCGCTTCGAGGGCCCCTTCATCCAGATTATAGATATCGAGGTTTTCAAGCTGCTGATCGGTCAGCATCGATGGTGTGCCCCCTTCCTCAGAAAAGATCCGCGCTTGTCCATGCATCCGGGATGCGTGTCATCAGGATGTCCTCCACCATCTCCCGCTCGAAAAGATCAAAGCTCTTGTTCGCCAGCCCCATGCGAAGCGCCGGTGCCGGTGCCAGTCCGCCTCTGACGGCGCGAAGGGCACCGACAAGTCCCCTGATGTCCAGGGGCTTGGTGGAGATCTCGTGATTGCGGGCTTTGGTCTGCAGATCCAGAAAGAGACCGCACACCTGCTCCAGGCCGCGCTCGCTGATGTCCGGGAAACTGTATCCCAGAACCCGCCGAAGGGTCTCTTCATCGATGTCCGGCATGTCGATCACCAGGAAACGGGAGACGAGGGCTTCATTCAGCTCCCTTGTTCCCGCATACCCGTAATTCATGGTGCCGATAAAGCGGGCGGCATCATCGAGGCGGATCCGTGCATAGCCGGGAACGTCGAGGACGCGGCGGTAATCCAGGGATGCGTGAAGGACCGAAAGCGCCTCGTTTTTCGCCATGTTGATCTCATCCAGGACCGCAAAACCGCCGCTCACGGCTGTGTCATAGATCGGACCTTTGCGAAGCTGCACCTCATTGTTCTTGAAGGTGTCTGTGCCGATCAGTGAACTGCTGTCCGTATTGACATGGAAAGAAATGTTGTAAAGAGGGCGGCCGAACAGGAAGGCCAGGTTTTCCGCCAGCACATTTTTGCCGGTCGCCTTGGTTCCGGACAGAAGGATGTTTTCACCCTCCAGCAAAGCATACGCAGCCATCTCAAACACGGACTTTCCGTAGAACGGGATCTGGGGCGGCATGACCCGTTCCCGGTACGAATCCTGAAGCGGATGGTTTTCCCGGAAGGACCGGATCTTTGCGATCAGGTCTGCGCTGACCTGCTGGTCAAGCAACGCCTGTTCAAGGAGGCGGAGCTCATGCTCCATGCCGGATAAAGGTGAAGCTTTTGTCATACCCATAATTTCATTCCTTTTCTGTGTGATTGATGTCATTTCACGGCCGGCTCAGGTCAGTCGATGGGGGTGAATGAAAGGCGCTGCCTGATTCCCGAAGCCACAATGTCGTAGATGACGGAACCGTCTTCATTGACCGTTTTCTCAAAGGTCAGGGACCTGTCACGGATCTTGCTGCGAAGATAATCTTCCAGCG
>JAGCAV010000094.1 GCA_017652545.1 Lachnospiraceae bacterium | reverse complement strand
CGGCACATCCGTCAGCTTGATCTCCCTGTAATAGAAGAAGCCAAGCAGCAGCGTGTAGGCACAGGCAATGCCGGCTGCCTCTGTCGGCGTAAATATGCCGGAAATAATGCCGCCGATGATGATCACGACCGTCATCAGCGCTGGAATACCCTTAAGCAGCGTGATCAGGGTCTGTTTTACGGAAACCCTTTCCTCGGCGGGATACCCGCGCTTAATGGAAAGGACCGCACTGACGATGATCAGCGCAACACCGGTCAGAATTCCGGGCAGCATTCCCGCCATAAAGAGCGCGCCGATGGATACGCCCGCACTCACGCCGTACAGGACCATGGGAATGGAAGGCGGTATCATAATACCGATGGTGGAAGATGTGGCTGTTACGGCTACGGTAAACTCTTTGTCATACCCGGCATTGATCATCGTCGGGACCAGAATGCCGCCGATCGAAGCCGAGTCCGAAGAGGCCGTACCGGTAATTCCGGCAAAGATCATGCTGGCGACCACATTCACGTACGCAAGGCCGCCCTTGATCCAGCCGACCAGCACATTGGAGACAGCCAGCAGATCACGGGTCACACCTCCCATAGCCATGATCTCACCTGTCAGCATGAACAGCGGAATCGCGATCAGGGTAAAGGAATCCAGGCTGTTGTACATTCTCTGCGCGACGATCATGAGCGGCAGTTTTCCGGTCAGCAGCACACCGATAATGGTCGCAATGGCCAGTGAAAAAGAGATCGGCACCTTCATGAACATGAGGATGATCAGAACGGCAAAGGTGACCGCAGCAAGCATCATGACATTACTCATTTCTGTTCCTCCTCATCAATCACGATCTCTGATACATTTCTGCGTTCCTTAATGGAAATCAGCAGCTGCACCACAGTAAACAGGACGACAAAAGCAAACCCGACCGGTACAGCCAGGTAAAACCATGTCATGGAAATCTTCAGGATCGGCGCTTTCTGCATCTTTACGATGGAAAGCAGCTTGATCCCGACCCAGGTCAGGACAAATGAAGAGACCATGACGGCAATCACAGAGAAATAATCCAGGAATACCTGCGCCTTCTTGGGAAGCTTATTGTACAGCACATCTATCGACAGATGCGCGTTCTTGGCATAAGCAAGCGCTGTTGACAGCATGGCAAACCAGACAAACAGAAGACGCGCGACCTCATCTGTCCAGGTGGCATGGATGACATGAATATATCTCCCCGCGATCTGCAGAAGGATATCAAGCAGAAGGCAGGTCCCGATAATCTTCAGCAGGGTGGCAAGGATTCCGTCAATCAGGAAGTGCATAAATTTTCGCATACCATTATCCTCAGAGAAAAAATGCGGGTACGGGCAGGCACACAGGCCTCGCCCATACCCGCTGATGTTCAGACTGCATAAACGGTAAAAACCATCTTATTCGGCACTCGCCTCCTGGAACAGTGCCAGGAGCTCCTCGCCAACAACATCCGCGTATTCTTCATAGAGCGGCGCAAGCTTCTCAGCATATTCGGGAGACATTTCCGGCTCATTGACTGTCATGCCGCCTTCGCTGACCAGCTTTTCTTCAAAGGATGCTTCATTCTCGCTCTCGATCTTGGTTGCAAGAGCACCGGCCTCGGTACCGACTTCCAGCACCAGCGCGCGAAGATCATCGGAAAGTCCGTTCAGCCAGTTCTCACCGACATACATAACGTTCGGTGCGACCAGATGGGCTGTCTTGGACAGATAACTGGTGACCTCATACTCCTTGCAGTTGTAAATCTCTGCCACATTGTTTTCGGCAGCATCCACAACACCGGTCTGAAGGGCAAGATAACGCTCGGCAGTCGCGATTTCCTGCGGCTGAGCTCCGAGAAGCTCCATTGCCTCTACCATGGCTGCTGACTGCATCGTACGGATCTTCAGTCCTTTCCAGTCCTCAATGGTATTGATCGGTCCTACTGCGCTGTATACATGGCGCGGTGTGCGGCACATCCAGGAAATGGGATGGATCTGGGCATTGTCTACGGCATCCTGGATCAGGATATCTCCGGCTTCGCCGCTGAGCAGATCATAGACTTCATATGCCGTCTTCGGAGCAATGTACGGGAGGTCAAAGATCGTAAACTTGGGAGCAACCGTGGAAAGGATCGCTGCTGTTGCTTCCGCGACCTGAATGGATCCCATCTGCACTGCACTGATCATGTCGGAATGACCGCCAAGCTGGGAATTGTTATGCACCGTACCGGTCACAGCGCCTCCCGTGCGTTCATTGAGCGTATCGATCAGGTAGTCCATTGCGGTGTCCAGACTGTCGTCTTCCTGTGCTGCATTGCCGCCGGTGATGTCGATGCTCTCATATTCACCTGCCCATGCCGTCATTCCAAGCGACATGGTCATCGCCGCAATTACAAGTACCGATAAAATTTTACGCTTCATCTCGTCTCCTTTCTTCTTTAGAAGCAAACATATCATCAAGCTGCTACACTACACTATTCTCATCATATTTCACGCCCGTTTTTACATCAATTTTCAATTCTTGTCCTGATGAACATCTGATTCCCGGCATCCTCACATCCCGCTCTCTTCCCTGTCCTCATTTTTGTGCATTCTTCCATATTTTATGTAATCAGTCCAATGTGGTTGACGCAGTGGAAGGATGACTATATAATATGCCAAAGGTAAATATGTATTACATATTACAATTTCATCTTTCTAAAAAAACGACTGCGCGTATACGGCATAATCCAAACATTTCTCCCAAAAAAAGGCAGTTTGACAAAAAAGAGGTGTTTGAAAATGAGTCTGCACCAGATTCAGAAAATATCCGTAACAGATCAGGTCCTGTTCCAGCTGGAACGTGAAATACTCTGGGGCACCTGGGGACCCGGCGCTCAGATCCCTTCCGAGATCGCCATTTCCAGGATTCTTCAGGTCAGCCGCTCTTCTGTCACCGCTGCCCTGGATATACTGCGCAGCAAGCATATTCTGATCACATTGCCGGGCAAAGGAACCTTTGTATCCCAGGACCCGGATCTTCTCTCCTTCGCCCTGACCGATATCCTGACGCCGGGCGAAAAGCCGCTGATTGGCAGCATTGTGGAATTTCTCCAGCTGGTCCTGGCGCCGGCTGTCCAGCTGGCTGTGGAGAGGTCTTCTCATTCGACCCTTGAGAAACTGGAAGACCTGTACAGGCAGATGCTTGTCTTTTCGGAATCGCCTGCCGACTTTTCCCGTTATGATGCGATGTTTTATGAAGAGATCCTGATCTGTACAGCCAACCCTCTTTTCCGGCGGATGTTTGCCAACTCAAAAACGTTTCTTTCCCATACCCTCGATATTCTGGACCAGCTGTCTGACATCGGGCAGCGGCTGCACCAGCACGCTCAGCTGCTCAAATGCTTTGAAAACAGGGATGGTGTCCGGGCAAGAATCCTGATGAATCAGGAATGCCATTATTTCTATATGCTCCTTTCGGAGGCTTCCCATGATTGAATTAAAGAATCTGTCCAAAAGCTACGGAAAGCACCAGGTCATACGCGATATCTCCGTTACACTTCACCCGGGGGAGATCGTCGGGTTTCTGGGCGCGAACGGAGCCGGAAAGTCGACGACCATGAACATGCTTACAGGGTGTCTCCCGCCTTCCTCCGGTTCCATCCTCATGGACGGCGAAGACATCACCCTGGATCCGAAAAAAGTCAGGCGCAGGGTAGGGTATCTTCCGGAAGTGCCTCCCCTTTATGAAGGCATGAGTGTATATGAGCAGCTCTGTTTCGGATGCAGGCTGAAAATGGGCAGAATTTCCCGTTCGGAGCTGGACAGCCGGGTCATCCGGGCCTGCCGGGCTACAGATCTTATGTCCGTGAAGAACAGACTGATCTCCCATCTTTCCAAAGGATACCGCCAGCGTGTCGGCCTTGCGCAGGCAACGCTCGGAGATCCGGAAGTCCTCGTCCTGGACGAACCAACAGTCGGCCTTGATCCCGTACAGATCCGGGAGATCCATAAGCTGATCCTGTCCCTTCGCGAAAACCGGATCATCCTGTTTTCCTCTCATATTCTTTCGGAGGTATCTGCTGTCTGCAGCCGGATCCTTGTCCTGTCGGACGGGGTGATCGCCGCGGACGGAAGCCCGGAAGAGCTGGCAGGCATGCTCGAAGATCCCCGTCAGCTGATACTCACCGCAGCAGGCGACCCGGAAAAGATCTCCTCCACGCTTCAGCTTTTCCCGGAGATCCTCCATATAAGCTGTACGCCTCTGTCAACAGGCGCGTATCGTTTTGATCTTGTCCTGGACGGCACGGACATACGCAGCGATCTGGCGGCGGCGCTGGTCAAAGAGCAGATTTCCCTGCTCAGCCTGGGGCGCAGACCCGTATCCCTGGAAACCGTCTATGAGCGCTATACCGTGAAACAGCCATAAAAAAACACAGCCTGTGAAAGGATCTGTTCATGAATACGATCTGGAGAAAAGAAGTTTCTGTTTATCTGCATTCCCTGTCGGGTTATGTTTTTCTTTCTGTCTTTCTGTTCGTCTTCGGCATTTACTTTTCATTCAACAATCTTCAGAGCGCCAGCCGGGACATATCCGTTTCCCTGCAGAATCTTCCGGTGTTTCTTCTTTTTCTGACACCGGTCCTCACAATGAATACGCTGGCAGGCGAACGCCGCGGAAGAACGCTGCCTCTTCTTTTCTCATCACCCGTGGATACCGCGGACATTGTTCTCGGAAAGTATTTCGCGGTCCTGACTGTCCTGCTTCTGGGCATGATCCCCCTGGTGTTCTACACCTGCCTTCTGACCTTCTTCGGCGGTTCTTTCACCGCCAGGGAAGTGCTGAGTCTGACAGGCTTTTTTCTCCTGTGCGCATCCTTCTTCGCGATCGGCGTATTCGCTTCTTCCCTGACAGACCATCCCATCGTGGCTGCCGTTCTTACATACGTGCTGCTTTTCTTCTTTATCTATGCGGAATCCATGGCCACGGTCACAAACATAGCCCCTCTCAAAAAGCTTCTTTACTTCTTATCCTTTTCCGGGCGATTCAGATATTGTCTGATGGGAATTCTGGACCTGTCGGATATGGTCTACTTTGTTTCGGTCATTGCCGTCTTTCTCTTCTTCGCGGTCCGCGTCATGCATCTGAACAGCATCTCTTTTGAAAAGAACCCCAGGGCGGTATCCATGGAAGCGGCTGTCTTTATCCTGTCCGCTGCCTGCTTTGCGCTTTTCAATCTGATCGCGATCCAGACAACGGTCCGTTTCAGTCTTGTTACGGACCTGACGTATCAGAGCCTCTTCTCTTTGTCCGATGCCAGCAGGGATCTCCTGAATGAGCTGGATTCTCCCGTCCGGATCACCTGCCTCAATACGCGGGAAGAGAGCGATCCCAATGTTGTCCAGCTGCTTGACCGCTATGCTGCCGCATCTCCTTTTCTTGCAATTGAATGGGTCAGTCTGGTCCAGCATCCTGAACTGGCAGCCGAATATGAGGCAAAGGGAACCCCCGTCACCGCCAACGGACTGATCCTGGCAAGCGGCGGACGGGAACGGATCCTCGCCCCTGCAGATCTGTATGAACTGGCTTCTTCGGACGGAACGACCGTATCCGTCCAGGCCTTTGCGGCAGAGCAGAAGCTGACAGGCGCGATTGCATATGTAACAGGATCCGATCACGGGATCTGCATCGTTCAGGGCCATGATGAGGAGATCTCTGACCGTTTCAGCACCCTGCTGGCGGACAATGCCCTTCGGATCTCCTATTCGACCCTGACGGTTCAGGACATTCCCGAAGAGACAGATCTTCTGCTTCTTGCAGCCCCCAGAAGAGACCTGACGCAGGAGGAACTGAAAAAGGCGGACGATTTCCTGCAGCAGGGAGGCACGCTTCTTGTATTCCTGCCTCCCTATTCCGTTCTGCCAAACCTGTCTGCATTTCTTGAGGAATGGGGCATTATCCCGAACTGGGCGCTTGTCCGGGAGCCTGATCTGCATTACCAGCGGGACACCAACCTTCTGCCTTCCTACAACGCGCACCGGATCAATGATTACTTCTCGGACAATTCCGTTTTTCTGGTTTTTCCCCAGACACAGGCCTTCCGGACGGAAGATGTCCCGGGGCGGACCGTATCCCCTGTGCTGCTCTCATCTGCGGATGCCGTTACGGAAAATGAACCCGGGTCTGCGCCATTCTGCCTTGCGGCGACCAGCGAAGCTGTCAAAGCCGCGGGCGGCGGAAAGATCTTCGCGTCCGGTTCGTCTGCCCTGTGGGATGACGCGCTCCTTTCAACGGATACCTTTGCCAACAGGGAGTTTCTGGTACAGGTGCTTACCTGGGCCATGCCGGATTCCGGCATCGTATCCATCGCATCGAAAAGCCTCGTCTCCCGTCCTCTTGCCATCACCGACCAGGCGGCTTTGCTGTGGACGATCGTCACGGCGGCACTGGTCCCGCTCACGCTCTGGGTGATCGGCCTGGTCATTCACATCAGGAGGAAAAAACGTATATGAATACAAAGAAAACACTCATCATCCTCCTGATCATGACCCTGTTCCTGTCGCTGGCGGAAGTCTGCCTTTTTCTGACTTCACCCTCCCGGCATCTTTCCGCAAACGAGCCTGAAGCGGGTCCTGTCCTCCTCACAGACTACAGCGGTACCGACCAGATCGCCCTGATCAACGTGGAAAATGCGGACGGCTCCTACCTGGTCATGAACAGGCCCGGCCAGGGCTATCTCATCAGCTCTTTTGAGGACGGATCTGTTGATCAGAATGAGACCGATCTGCTCTTTCAGCTGGTCATGCATATGGAAGCCGATGAGATCGTTGCGGAAAATGCTGACCGGGAACAGCTGGAAGCGTTCGGTCTGAACGATCCGGCATGCTCCCTTCTCTACATGGATCTTCAGAAGCAGGGCTTTTCTCTTCTGATCGGCAATGAGATCCCCCAGAAGGATGCCTGCTACGCACTGATTGAGGGAAATCCCAATGTATATGCCATCCCGCTCTCAACAGCAGAACGCCTTCAGCTCTCTGTCTCAGCCTATCTTGACCTCAGGCTTCTTCCGGAACTGTCCGGTCTGTCCGCGGCGGATATAACGGATGTAACCCTGGAAAAGGAAGAGAGGCCTGTGTTTTCCCTGGAACGGTATCGGGTCTCCGCATACGGCAATGCCGCATTCTACCGGCTGACCCTTCCGGTCACGCTTTATCCGGACTGGGATATCCTTCAGCCGCTTCTGCTGGATCCGCTCTGCGGTCTGCGGGCGGAAAGCCTGACTGATCAGCAGCCCGGGACCGATCCGGATTACCGGATCAGCCTTACGGCCGGGGATATGCACATGCAGCTTTCATTCTTCTGCGATCCGGATGGAAACTGCATCATAAAAAAGGACGGCAATGCCGCCCTTTATCAGATCAGTACCGATCAGCTCTCTTTTCTTACTCTGGATGCCTCCGCCCTGCTGGGCGGGACGCTTCTGCGGGAAAGTGCTGCCTCCCTGGAGGAAATCCTGATCAGCACCCCCGACGGAAATACAGCAACATATCAGATACAGCCTTCCGGCAGTGACTGGAACGCCGTCCAAAACGGCGTCATGATGAAGCAGGAAGACTTTTTCAGCGTCCTGACAGCGCTTAATCACCTCTATATAAGCAGCGCCGTCAGTCCTTCCCGTGCACAAGAAGCGCAAAATGCCGCCGGTGAAGCGCCATACCTCTCCCTGACGGTTACATACCGTGAGGATACCGGGAAGCAGCCGGTCCATATGCAGTTCCGGGAAACAGGAGACCGCAGCGTTACCGTATCCGTCAACGGTATCCCCGGCTTTGAACTCTATAAGACAACAGTGGACTCATTTATCGAAGAGACCTGCCTGTGACAGCCCGGGGAGCGCTTTTACTCCGTAATGTCTTCCGTTATCTCCTCCGATTCGTCTCCGAATATGGAGTCAAAAAGCTCATTTGTGTAGTTGTCAGCCATCGTCTGCAGCTCCTGTGCTGTCATCTGTTCTCCCTGGT
>JAGCAV010000093.1 GCA_017652545.1 Lachnospiraceae bacterium | reverse complement strand
TGACGGCTATTTTCTCAACCTGCACGGAAGGATCTGTGCAGAAGGCCTTCTGATCTTCGGGATCGGCTGCTGCACGGTCGTCTACGTGCTTGCGCCTCTCTTCGATGAGATGCTCTCAAAGATCAAAATACAGATCCTGATCGGGATCTCCATCGTAGTGGGAGCAGCCTACACGACAGACCTGATCTATTCCCTGGGCAACCCGAACATGTCGAAAGGCGCCATTGTAGCGAATCATAAGGAGGCAGAGGAGACAGGTGAGACAGAGGACGCTGCTTTGCCGCCCGTTGCGCCGGATTCATGATAATGGTATAATGCCCTTCGGCGCGGCGGGGTGAGGAAGAGTTGCCGGGCCTTCAGGCAAAGGAGACTGACACCATGGCATGGTATGACGAGGCTGTTTTTTATCATATATATCCGCTGGGACTCACGGGAGCCCCGAAGAAAAATGATTATGCGAAGCCGGAACACAGGCTGAACACATTGCTTCCATGGCTTTCGCATCTGGAAGACCTGGGTGTGACGGGGCTGTATATCGGCCCCTTATTTGAGTCTGTCGGACACGGATACGAGACAACTGATTACAGAAAGCTGGATTCAAGGCTGGGTACGAATGAAGACCTGACAGCCTTTGTGGCGGCATGCCACGAAAAGGGGATCCGTGTGATCCTGGACGGTGTTTTCAACCACACCGGGCGGGATTTCTTCGCGTTCAGGGATATTCAGAAGAACCGCGAGAATTCCCCGTACCGGGACTGGTACTGCAATGTGAACTTCTGGGGAAACAACGAGTACAATGACGGTTTTTCCTACGACAACTGGGGCGGCTACAACCTTCTTGTAAAGCTCAACCAGCGAAATCCCGCCGTGCGGGATTACATCTGCGATGTGATCCGGTTCTGGGTTCGTGAATTTGATATCGACGGGATCCGTCTGGATGCCGCAGACGTGCTGGACTTTGATTTCATGAAAGCCCTGCGCCGGGTGGCCGATGAAGTCAAACAGGATTTCTGGCTGATGGGCGAGGTGATCCATGGGGATTACTCCAGGTGGGCCAATGCCGGCACCCTTCACAGTGTGACCAACTATGCGCTGCACAAGGCCTTTTACAGCGGTCACAATGATCACAACTACTTTGAGATCGCGCACACGGTCAAGCGGACCAATGACCTGGTGCCGGCACATATCCGTCTTTACAATTTTGTGGACAATCATGATGTGGAACGGATCTTTACAAAACTGAACAACAAGGCGCATTACCTCCCGGTACATATCCTGCTCTATGCGCTTCCCGGCATTCCGTCCGTCTATTACGGAAGTGAATTCGGAATGGAGGGGAGAAAAGAGAGGGGATCGGATGATTCGCTTCGGCCGGCGATCGATCTTCGGGAACACGCGGAAGATATCAGCACGAATCCGTGTACGAGGCTGATCGCGGCGCTCGGCAGGATTTACGCGCATTACCGGGAGCTGGCATGGGGCGATTACCGGGAACTGGCGCTGACAACAGGGCAGTTTGCCTTTGCGCGCGGCGGACTGATCATTGCGGTGAATAACGCGGACACGGAAGCCGCGGTGTGGGTGAGCGCGGCGGACGGGGAGTATGCAGGTCTTCTGAGCGGCACCCATGTCTGTTCACGGGAAGGCCGGATGGAGATCCGTATTCCGCCGAATTCGGGTGACATATATGTTCCGGCGGATGAACGGTACGAGGCTTTTCTGACGGAGAATCAGGCGGATCGGGAAGTGACAGGAGGGCATGAGCATGAAGAAAATGAACAAGAGAATTCTGAAGACAGGCGGGTCTCTTCTGACATATCTCCTGTTTACAAAGAAGAGAAGAAAAAGCTTCAAAAAAGCCCGCAGGGCACAGGCCAGGCAGATGAAGGCCGGGACGGGGATCCGTCCGGTTCTGGCGAAGATCGCCGATGTGCCGGAGGGCATGAGCATGGCGGCCGGAATCCGGGCCAATGTGAAGGAGACGGTGAAAGAAAGAACGGATCAGGCGGTTCAAACAGCTTCGGGAAAGATGAAAAGGAAGCTGGCAGTGTCAGCCTTGAAGCTTACAAGGTCGCTGATGAGGCAGTTCCTGGCGTCTTAAGCGATATCGTCATACCGGATATCCCATATGAGCAGATGAGTGTGGCACAGCTCCAGGCGGTCATCCTTTCAAAGATGGAAAAGAACGGATGCGTGACAGACCGGATGCGCCGGGACGTGACGGATAATATCTGGCATGACTCCCTGGTCAGCTGGGCGAAGAGTTTCAGATGAACAGCGGCACAATCTTTTTGGAAATAGTACTTGCAAACCAGACTGAAAGACTATATAATACCGCTTGTCGGTCGAAGAGGTGTTCCTTGTAAGATCGTCAGGCCGGATTGGCTCAGCTGGTAGAGCGACGCATTCGTAATGCGTAGGTCGCCGGTTCGAATCCGGCATCCGGCTTGTTAATACCCCCGCATTTGCGGGGGTTCTTTTTTCGTGTTGCATTTCATGTTGCATTTTTCAAAATAGCTGTTTTTTGTTAATCATTTCCTTTGTTTTCTCCTCTGAGGCGTTTCGACAGATCCGGTTCAGGATACCATTTGCGAACTTGCTATGCCGTTGAATAAAAAATGTGAAAGGGTATTGACAACGGGAAATAAATTTTATAAAATACAATTGTATCAAATATAAATGCGGATAACCGACAGGTCATGAATACAAGGAGTACCAAAATGAAAACAGTATATGATTTTACGGTAAAAGACAGACAGGGCAATGACGTCAGCCTTTCAGAGTATCAGGGAAAGGTCCTTCTTATTGTGAATACAGCAACCGGCTGCGGCTTCACGCCACACTATGAACCTCTTGAAGCCATGTATAAGGATATGAAAGACCAGGGGCTGGAAATTCTGGACTTCCCCTGCAATCAGTTCGCAAATCAGGCACCCGGCAGTGATGATGAGATCCACGAATTCTGCACACTGAAATTCGGCGCGGACTTCCCGCAGTTTAAGAAGATCGATGTCAACGGCGAGACCGCGGATCCGCTGTACGCCTTCCTTGCGACGGAGAAACCGTTTGAAGGATTCGGCAAGGGACTGAAAAACGCCGCGCTGAACAAGTTTGCGTCCATGAACAACAAGGCTTTCGGCGACAAGGCATACATTAAATGGAATTTCACAAAGTTCCTGGTCAACCGCAGCGGTGAGGTTATTGCCAGATTTGAGCCTACCGTCGATATGAAGGTCGTCAGAGACGCTGTCGCAGCGGCCCTCTGATCGGATGAGGAGATGCGGCAGAGCGTGTGGTTCACTTAAAACGAGGCAGAACTGACTTAAATACATAAAGGTGAATGACTATGAACAGCTTATCTGAACTTGAAGCGAAAACAGGGAAAGAGACATCCCGTGAAAAGACGATCGTCAGGACCAGCATCATCGGTATCATAGCAAATGTGTTTCTTGCCGCATTCAAGGCAGTCATCGGCCTGATGACCAACTCGATCGCGATCGTGCTGGACGCGGTCAACAATATTTCCGATGCGGGAAGCTCTCTGATCACCATCATAGGAACGAAGCTTGCCGCGAAGGAACCGGACAAAAAGCATCCTTTCGGATATGGCCGTATCGAATACCTGAGCGCCATGATCATTTCCGTGATCGTTCTGTATGCCGGCATGACTTCCTTCATTGAATCTGTCAAGCAGATCATTCACCCCGAGACGCCGGACTACAATGCCGTATCCATGGTCATTGTGGCTGTGGCGGTCATTGTCAAGATCCTGCTTGGGCGTTATGTCAAGGGGGTCGGGGAAAAGGTGAATTCGGATTCTCTCATCAATTCAGGGGAGGATGCCACACTGGATTCCATTATCTCCGCTTCGACACTGGCAGCAGCGGCCATTTTTCTGATCTTCCATGTGTCGCTGGAAGCCTGGCTGGGTGCCGTCATCTCCATTGTCATCATCAAGTCCGGGATCGAGATGCTGAAAGATACCATCTCACAGATCCTTGGTGAGAGGAATGACCCGGAGCTGGCCAGAAGCATCAAGAAGACAGTCACCAGATTTCCGGATGTGCAGGGGGCGTATGACCTGGTACTGAATAATTACGGACCGGATGCATGGAACGGGTCCATCCATATCGAGGTCCCGGATACATATTCGGCTGATCAGCTGGACGAACTGATCCGGAACATACAGATAGAAGTCTATGAGCAGCATCAGGTCGCCCTGACTGCCATTGGGGTTTATTCGGTCAATACAAAAGATGAAGAGGTCATTGAAACAAGGAAAAAGGTCCGGGAGATCGTTTTCTCGCACCCGCATGTGAAGCAGATGCACGGGTTCTATCTGACGAAAGAGAAGATGACCATACGTTTTGATATTGTGGTCAGCTTTGACGCAAAAGACCGCAATGCGGTGTATGAACAGGTGGTCTCGGATGTTCAGAAGGCATTTCCGGATTATCAGCTGCAGGTCGCCATGGATACAGATTTTGCGGAGGAATAGCATCCTCCTGAACACACAGAAAAGCATTTGAAATAAACGGACGCGCTGCGTCCGTTTTTTGGCAAAACCCGGACAGTCAGGAACGGAGCGGATTTCATGAAAGAAAGGAAGAGAGATGAAGACACGAGTATCCCTGATCATAACGGCAATGTTGCTGCTGACCCTGTCTGTCGCTGCCGTTGCGGCACAGACTGCGCGGAAAATGGAAACGGCTGCGGACGCTGATGAATGGATCGGCATTTTCCTGGGCGAAGAACCGCAGGCGCTGGAAGGGAAATGGGAAATGACTGCCCAGATGGAGGCGGCCGTATCCATGCTTGGCGGGATAAAGGGCATGGCCGGGTCTTTGTCCGGACTGGGGGATGTTGTGGAGATCAGCCCCGCATATGAAGGAGAACTGGCCGGTTACAGGGTCTTCTATGTCCCCTGTGTTTTCTCGTCAATGTCGGTCAACCTGGTCCTGACAGTCCAGGATGGCGCCATCGCGGGCCTGACAACAGGCGTGTACAGTAAAGGTAGGGAAGAAGCCCCGGCCTCGGATGATTTTGACAGCATAGACCTGGCGCTCCCTGTCCCTTCGCTTGACGGGGAGCTTCCGGGTACACTGACGATCCCGAAGGGAGACGGTCCTTTTCCGGCGGTGGTGCTGGTGCACGGTTCCGGATCCAGTGACCGGGATGAAACGGTCGCTAACCTGAAGCCTTTTCGTGATCTGGCTGAGGGGCTTGCGGAAAAAGGCATCGCTGTCTACCGCTTTGACAAGCGGTCCTACGTATACGGACCCCGGCTGATGGCTGACAGGGAGCTTACCCTTGAAGACGAGTCGATCGAAGACGCCGTGAACGCTGTGCAGCTGCTGGCCGGTCAGGAGAGGATCGATCCTGAACGGATCTTTGTGCTGGGGCACAGCCTGGGCGGAAACGCTGTGCCTGCCATTTCACGGGAGCTGGAGCAGGCTCCGGTAAAAGCCTGCGGGTTTATCCTGATGGCCGCTTCGCCAAGACCTCTGGATGAACTGATGCGGGAGCAGTATGATTTCCTGTACTCACTGATGCCGGAAGTGACAGTTGAGCTGCAGGCAGAAAAAGACGAAACCTTTGCCGAACTTGACAGGCTTAAGAATCTGGATGAACTGACCGGGGAGGATACGGTCCTCGGGGTCTATGCGTCATACTGGAAATGGCTTGCCGCATACGATGTCCTCGGGGAAGCAGAGAAGATCACCAGGCCGTGTCTCCTGCTGCAGGGGGAAGAGGACTACCAGGTGACGATGGAAGACTTCGCGATGTGGGAAGATGCGCTGGGAGACAGGGATAACTGGCAGATGATCTCCTATCCGGGGCTGACGCATACCTTCACACCCGGGCAGAAAACGGAGGGATCCGCGGTCTATTCCCGCGCCGCGAAGGTGGATGAACAGGTCATTGAGGATATCGCGGCATTTATCATCGGCTGATGGATGGGATCAGACCGTGCATGAACAGGCCATGACAGCAAAAAGCCCGGAAACACAGCCTTTTCAGGCTGGTTCCGGGCTTGATGTACATATCGGTAAATAGCCGGATCAGAAACCGTGAGGCGCTCACAGCTGTGAATATCCGTAGCTGTTCACAATGGCATCGACCTTCTCGCCGCGTGCGCACATGGGACAGCTGTTGACGTCATAGGTCTCATAGTTCGGGACATCGTCATCGTTAAAGATCGAGTTGACCTCGACCCCGTTGACGGTCTTGCTGGCGGAGAAGATGGCGGATACACCTTCCACAATGCCGCCGTAGTACCGGACACATTCAAGAGCCTTGGCAATCGTGCGGCCTGTGCTTGCGGATGCCAGCAGAAGGATGCAGTGCTTGTTTCTGATCATGAACTGCATATTGTCACGGAAGATGAGCTGCCCGCCTGTGTGAATCTCCGGTGAGACAATGTAGAGCGTGGAATGCAGGTTCAGGGAATGAACACCGGCATGAGAAAGCTCATCGGCCAGATAAGCGCCGATGACCTCACAGCCGTCCATGCAGATGATCGTGTCGATGTATGTGCTGTTGGCATATTTTGGTGCCAGCACCTTTGCGGCTGCCTCGGCCTCACTTCGTCTGGATTTAAGAATGGTCATATCCACGTAGTTGTTGATATGGGAGTGCGTGGTTGCAAAGTGCCCCGGCGTGACCCTGATGATCGCATTGGGATTGATGGATGAACTGATCTTCTGATATCTCATTTCAAGTGACATGGCGTACCTCCCTTGCAGTACAGACTGACGACAGACCGTAAACGGTAATCCACTTCTGATAAGACAATTGTTATATTCATCATACACAAGAAACAGCTAAAAGGCAAGGTAAAATAAGCGAATTGCACAAAGGTGAGCAGGACTGACAGCCATTCGGAATGCGGGAGCGGGCAGTTGAAAGCAGCAGCCGGCGGAGCGAAACTTTGAAGCTGACGCTTGCGTATGTCCCTGAATTAAGGTATGATATGACTTGGTTTTTTTATCAGAAATATGATTACAAGGCAAGCAATTTCAAGGAGAAGCGAATATGAAAAAAACGACACTGGTCATCATGGCGGCAGGGATTGGCAGCAGGTTCGGCGGAGGCATCAAACAGCTGACTTCTTTCGGACCGAATGGCGAGATCATCATGGATTATTCCATTTTTGATGCCATGGAAGCAGGCTTCAACAGAGTGGTTTTCGTGATCAGAAAGGATCTGGAAGAGGATTTCAAAGCGATCATCGGAAACCGGATCGCGAAATATGTGGAAGTCGGTTACGCATTCCAGGAACTGGCGGATCTGCCGGAAGGATTTGAACTGCCGGCAGGAAGAACAAAACCCTGGGGCACGGGCCAGGCCATCCTCGCCTGCGCAGGCATCGTCAATGAGCCTTTCGCCGTTATCAATGCCGATGATTATTACGGCAAGAGCGCATTCAGATCCATGTATGAGTATCTGAATGAGGAGAGAGAATCAGACCGGTACGAGATCGGCATGGCTGGATTTGTCCTTAAGAACACCCTTTCCGAGAACGGCGGCGTGACAAGGGGCATCTGCCGTGTGGATGAGGCCAATTCCCTGCAGGGGATCGAGGAGACCAGCAACATCGTAAAGACTGCGGACGGCGCAGGCGTCGAAAGCAAGGACGGCAGCGTTGT
>JAGCAV010000092.1 GCA_017652545.1 Lachnospiraceae bacterium | reverse complement strand
TAACGCACACACAGCATCGTCAGGTCATCAAACTGCGGCGCTTCCCTGACAAAAGCATCCACATCTTTACGTACGGCTTCCAGAAGCTGTTTCGGGTCGGATGTCTGTGCCTGATTAAGTGCATTTACCATCCTTCCGGTCCCGTACATCTGTTTATCCGCATTGGTTGCCTCCGGAACACCATCCGTATACAGGAACAGCGTCCCTCCTTCAGATAATGTAAATGTGTATGAATCGTACGGTATATCCTCCAGTGCCCCGATCACAAGATTGTGCTGGTCATGCATCAGCCTGAACCTGTCTTCGCTCTGTCTGATCACCGGGTACTCATGTCCCGCGTTTCCGGCAGTCACAACGCCGGTTTTCAGATCCAGGATGCCAAGCCAGACCGTAACGAACATGTTCTGAAGGTCCAGTTCGCAGATCTTCTGATTTGTCCGGCTGAGAACCTCAGCGGGCGGGATCCCCAGGGAGGCATAGTTATTCAGAATGATTTTGGAGGACATCATAAACAGAGCGGCAGGAATCCCCTTCCCGGATACATCCGCGATCACCATGGCCAGGTGATCCTCATCGACCATGAAGAAATCATAGAAATCACCGCCCACTTCCTTAGCCGGATCCATCGAGGCATAGATATCAAAATCGTCACGGTCGGGAAACGCCGGAAACTGGTTGGGAAGCATCCTGTCCTGGATGCCGCTGGCAAGCTTCAGTTCTGTCTGGATCCTCTCCTGCGTGGCGGTGGCCTGCATCAGATCTTTCTCATATCTGGTCAGGTCCTTCTCCATCCCGGCCATGACTGTGCTCAGGTCTTCCAGTTCATCCCTGGTATGAATATCCAGCCTGTCAAAATGACTGCTTACGCTGTCCCCTTTCAGCCTGTCACCCGCATAATTCTCTGCAGTCGAAGAGATCTTCATGATCGGATTAACGATCCTTCTCTTGACGTACGTCCGGCAGATCACAACGATCAGAACGGTGATCAGGGCGAGAATAAGGACATAGACAATCAGGAAAATACCTGCCGTCACATCCACCATCAGAAGCGGAATATCCTGCATCACCAGGAAGCAGATCCGGCCGTCTCCATCCAGGATCTGTGTCCCGAGGGTAACAACCTCAACGCCTCCTGCGTCGCGGCCGCCGTACACAATGGTGCTCTGCTGCGGTTCCAGAAACTTTTCCAGTTCTTCTTCGGACACGGCTTTCCACTGGCCCGGGAGATAGACCATGTCTTCATCGGTGCTTGAGACCGTTCTCACCAGACGGACAGCCGAAGAAGTATCCGCGTCATACATAACCAGATAGAGCGACTGGGCAAGCATGTTGCTCTGAACTTCCTTCAGGATCTGTTCCGCTTTTTTGCCGGTCGGATCGTCAGCAAGTTCTTCAAAATAAGCCCGGTATGCCTCGCTCTCCCCGGCCAGGCGTACATCCTCCGGTATGCTTCGGTAGACTTCCATGACGCGGTCCGCATATGCCGTGATGTCACCTGCTTCCTCAAGCATTTTTGACGTCTGGAACAGGATCGTGGATCCGTTGACCGAGATCACACTCATCAGTTCTGTTCTGGAAAAAAAACCGTTCAGGACCACGGAAACCAGAAAGACCACAAAAGCCACCACAAGGACCAGGCGCCTTATGGTCTTGTTAAGCGATCTCTTTCTCCGTTTTTTCGTCTTTTTCTCTTTAGCCATTGCCGTCAGGCTCCCCGTCATAAACAGTCAAATGTTCCCGTCTTTCATTCAGGTCAGTCTCTGAGCTGCCACTGATTCATACTTTATCATAATAAAGCCTCCCGCACAAGGCGGGAGGCCTGTAATCGGCAGATGAACCGCTGTCCTGACAGTGGTTTTTTATAATTAAAAGATGCGTTAGTTATGAGTCGTTTTTACAGCATCTCCAGTTTCATCCAGTCAATGACCTCCCACGCTTTCCCTCGCTGATCATCATCCGGCCACAGATCCGTGTCAGATCCCGACAGCTGGTCGCAGCGCTTTCCTTCCAGGTACTGTTCCAGTTTTCCGGGCAGTGTCACGTCAAGGGTATCGGAATAGATTTTCACATCCTGAAAGCGAAGCTGATGAAGGGTAAAACCGACTTCCATCTCTCCCCAGTCAAACCTTTTCTGCAGCCTGGTCTCACAGTCAGGAGATTTTCCGTACCGCCATTCCCAGGATGCATACTGCCTGCAGCGCTCTTCAATATCGCGGGTATCCATCTCGCTCTCTTTCAGAATCAGGATCCCGTTTTTCCCGCCTGCCCCGTACATATCCGAGAAGCTTTTTTCAAGCGCTTCGCAAAGGCCGTCTGTCGTCACTTCAGGACTCAGAAAACACAGGTTGCATACACGTGACTGAACCGATTTCACGCCTTTTGCCTTCAGTTTCTCTTTGGAAGGCGTCAGGTACCGCTTCATATTCTCCACATCTACATCCACCATCAGAGTCCCGTGATGAATGCTGCATGAAGAAGTATGTGAGAACGCGTTCCCGGAAAACTTGTATCCGTCTTCTGTAATGATGTCATTTCGTCCGGAAAGACGAGTGCGGATCCCGAAGCGGGCACAGGCGTCCATGACCACACCGAACTGTTTTTCCTGATCATACACCTCCGGTGAGGCCAGAAACGTAAAGCAGAGATTCCCCAGGTCCTGATAGACTGCGCCGCCGCCTGTTTTCCGCCGCGCCACATAACCGCCCTCATCTTCCAGCAAAGCAGCATGACACTCCCGGATCGTGTTCTGGTTGCGCCCGATCACGACTGTCCGGTCATTCTGCCACAGATACAGGATCACGTCACCGGGCTTAACAAGCGTCGACAGATGTTCCTCCAGCGCCAGATTGTGCCATGGGTTGGTTGATGTTG
>JAGCAV010000005.1 GCA_017652545.1 Lachnospiraceae bacterium | reverse complement strand
GGATTCGTCGCCCTTGCCGGCGTCCACGGCTGTCTTCAGCGCACTCATTGCCTCCGGAAGTGAGGGCAGCGCCCCGCAGGTGCCGCAGATCGTTACGCCTTTGAGTTCATCGCCGTACTTCGCAATGTAATCCCGGGCAATAAAGGATCCCATGCTGTGTCCGAAAAGAAAATACGGGAGGCCCGGGTACATCTCTTTCACGATCCCCGTCAGGATGTGCTCATCTTCCATCATCGTATGAGCACCCTTTTCTCCCCAGTCTCCCCAGGTATCGTTGACAACCGCGGTCTTTCCATGGCCGACGTGATCATCCGCCGCCACAATAAACCCGGCATCCATAAAGGCAACGATCATGTGGAAATACCGCCTTGAATGCTCTCCAAATCCATGGATCAGCTGAATGATCCCTTTGGGTTCACACGCCGGAACATAGACCCAGCCCTGGACCTCATCGCGCTCATTAAATGACCTGAAACTGATTTCGTGCAACATGGTTTTCTCCTTTCCCCGGCAGCAATTACATCACCGGAACAAATGGTATTGTGTTTCCACTATCATAGTTCTCCCCGCTCATCTTCGTTTCCGGGAGACCATGCTTATATCTGTTTCCTGACAACCTTATATTCATCCCCGTTCCTGTAGTACGGGCAGCTCTTAAAGCTGTTCTGGCTGATCCTGTAATAATCGTCCTCATCCATCTGGCAGTCGCAGATGTACTCCTCGTAATCCTCATCATAGGAAAGATAGGCGCATGTGCTGCAGATACTGTCCATATTTGATCTCCGTCTTCCTTCTCTTTTCGAACCTGATCCCTTACACTCACAAAGCAGTCATCTCTGAATCCAAAAACACAGATCACATCCGGACCTGTTCCGGCACTGTATACGCCCCGTCACTGAGCCGGAATGCATACATGGCACAGTTGCCGATATACCTGCTCCAGTATCCGCCCCGGCTGTCCGGTGTCAGGTACTCCAGCGCACCCTTCATGGCAATGGCATGCGTTGATATGAGGATGTTTTCTTCTCCGATCTGAGGCCTGATCTCATTCAGAAAATCCCCCATCCGGCTGGTCACCGCCGATAACGGCTCCATGCCGTCAGGCGCGGGATTGTTCACAAAATCAGAAAAGAATGTCTTTACTTCAGCCGCCAGGTTCAGAAGATCCATCCCTTCATACGGCCCATAGTCCATTTCCAGCAGCCGTTCATCCGTTACCGCCGTCATTCCGCCCGAAATGATCCGGGCTGTCTGCATCGCCCGAAGCAGCGGGCTCGAATAGACACGGGCAAAATGGATCTGCTGGTTCAGGACCCATTCCCGGACCGCCTGTGCCTGCCGGATCCCCTCCTCATTAAGGGCAGAATTGCTCCCTCTGCCCTGGAGGACCTTCGCCCTGTTTCCTGCCGTCTGCCCATGACGTACCAGATAGATCATATCACCACATCCACTTTCCCGTTCAGCATATCGATCTCATCTGTCAGATCTGCACAACATTCACCGTGTTTCCATGGTCCCGGATGACTTTGACCAGGTCTTCCGCCGCCAGCCAGACCGTCGCGGTATTGTCGTTGGGATGAACCCCTGCCAGGCCGCCCTCGAAAGCAGCGTCCAGATAAAGGGTCACCTTCCGGTCCTCATCGCTTAAGATGCCCAGCGGCGTGACCGCGCCGGGGATGAGTTTCATGATGCTCATCAGATCATCAGCGGAGGCAAAGGACAGGTTGCGCAGTCCGTGCTTTTTCCGAAACTCCTTCAGATCCACGCGCTTGTCACCCCTGACCGTTATCAGGTAGTAATTCCGTTTCTTATCATCTCTGACGAACAGGTTCTTGGCATCGCAGTCGGGATACGGCAGTTCAACCGCGTCCAGCTCTTCCATATTGAAAACAGCAGCATGTTCCGTCACTTCGTAATGAATGCCCTGTGAAGTCAGGTATTCATAGGTTTCCTGTTTTGTCATTTTGTGCCTCTCCTGATCGTCTTTTTCTCAGTTTCTAAATGTCTTTCGCTTCCGTTTCCTCTTTATATTCCCTCAGGAATTCCTCCAGGAACGCATGCCGCCTGCCGGCAAGCGCCTTCCCGGTATCCGTGTTCATCAGACCTTTAAGCCGCAGCAGCTTGTCATGAAAATGCCGGATGGATTCCTCCAATGGGCGGCCGTGTTCCCCGCCAAACGCAAATGTCCTCGCGATTCCGACCGCCCCCATGGCATCCAGCCGGTCCGCATCCTGCACCACCTTTGCCTCGATCGTCTCCGGCCGGCGGCCTTTGTTCCGGCTGAAAGACACCGCGTTGATGACCTCACAGATCCTGTCGATCCTCTCCGGCGGTACATGGTTTTCCTCCAGGAAAGCTCTTGCATTCGCATTGTTTTCGGTGGAAAACAGCTTATGGTCATCCGCGTCATGTAAAAGAGCCGCCAGGGAGATCACCTCTCTGTCACAGGAGATTTCTTTTTCCGCGATCATGCATGCATTCCGGTATACCCGCAGAGAATGTTCGGCATCGTGTCCGCCGGAATCTGTCCGGAACAGTTCCCGGATGTATGAAACGGCACGCGCCAACAGCTCGTCATTCATGTTCTGCCTCCTCACGTCACCCCATATCCGGCACGCTTCAGAACCGCAAGCGCCTTATCAAAATTTTCTTCTTTCGTAAAGATGTAGTCCGTGTTGAAAGTCGAGACTGCAAAAATGCCGATGCCGTTGCATGCCAGTATCCCGGAGATCCCGGCAAGGATCCCGATCAGCGAAAAATCCAGCTGCCCGGTGATCCGAAATCCCCTCCACCCGTCATCCCGGTCAGTCGTCTCTTCCGGGACCGCTTCTTCCGGGCACACAAGGGAATTCTCCTCATCCGTTTTTCCCGTAAAGCAGAAAGGCTGCATCAGATCAATGCCGGCATAATCCGGCACTTTGCAGACAGAAAACCGGGGATCAAGCGGTTCAAGGACGATCCTGTCCCTCTTTCCCGGAAGGCTCTTTTCCGGAAGACCCTCTTTAGTCCCCGCATCATCCAGCAGCTGCCGCAGAAGCTGCTCCCTGCTGCTCAGAAACATGGACGTCACCTGATAACTGTCCGTTTCCTCATATGTACACGGGTGGACGGGGCCCTGATCAAAGCTCAGGATCTCCGCTCCCGGCAGGCCGAGCAGGATCGGTGAATGCGTGGCAATGATGAACTGCGAACCTTCTTTCGCGCAGCGGTCGATCTCCAGCAGCAGGGTCAGCTGACGCTGAGGGGAAAGAGCCGCTTCCGGTTCGTCCAGGAGATACAGTCCGTTTGCCCGGAAGCTGCTTTGTACCAGTGCCAGAAAACTTTCTCCGTGTGATCTCTCATGAAAATGCTGCGGTTTCCCGCCGGGTCCCCTGCTGTACTCCTCTTCCTTTGTGGCGACATTGTAGAAGCTCTCCGCCCGCAGAAAATAGCCATGGTCTGCATGGCGGATCCCCCTGGATAACCGAAGCGCATTGCACAGTTCGGAATGCGAGTCATAGGTGGAGAAGCTGTAGTTTCTGGTCCCTCCCTCCGGGTTGAACCCATATGCGATGGCGATCGCCTCCAGCAAAGTCGACTTCCCGCTGCCGTTTTCACCGACAAGGAAGGTCACGGCATGCGTAAAGGCGATGCTTTCCACACCGCTGATCGCGGGGATATCCTGCAGATAGCTGTCAGGATCAATTTTGTCCCAGTCGATGATCACACTGCCGATCAGCTGTGAGTTCAGCATATCCATCAGCTCCTTCTGCTGCCCATCTTCTGCAGCGTTTCCCCTGTCAGGCGGTATGCTGTCCAGTCAGACATCGGAACCGCTCCCAGGGAAAGGTAGAAATCGATGCTCGGCCTGTTCCAGTCAAGGCAGGACCATTCCAGTCTGCCGCAGCCCCGCTCCACCGTGATCCTGGCCAGCTCCTCAAGCATGGCTTTCCCGCAGCCCTGGCCTCTGTATTCCGGCAGGACAAAAAGGTCTTCCAGATAAATGCCTGCCCGCCCGAGAAAGGTTGAGAAATTGTGGAAGAACAGCGCAAACCCGATCTCTTTTCCCCCTTTGCTCGCCAGAAGCACCTCCGCTTTTCGTTTTTCAAAGATCCACTCCCGCAGCAGATCCTCCGTAGCCACCACCTGGTCGGACATCTTTTCATATTCTGCCAGTCCCCGGATGAAATCCAGGATCACGCCGCAGTCATTTTCGTCTGCAAAGCGGAAAGTCAGTTCACTGTTCATGATAATACCCGCATTCTTTCTTCGAAGGTCCTTCATCGCCGGAAACATAGCCCGCCCGGAAAGACATGTTGATCTCCTTCAGCTCCCGTTTGCCGTCGATATAATCCTCGTACATATCCGCCAGTCCTGCGGCGCATCCGTCGCATGATCCGTTGATGTTGCCAAGCGAGTCCGCAACGATCTGTTCCCGTTCTTCTCTTGTCGTATCTTTTATCAGCAGAGATTTCATCATCTCGAAAACCTCCTCACGATCTGCATCACTGATCCGAAGTAGCTCCTGCCAAACAGGTTCAGATGATTCAGCAGGTGATAGAGATTATACAGATCACGCCGGTCGGCATATCCCGGCATGATCGGGTTCACTTCCCTGTAGGCATCGTAAAAAGCCGGCGCAAATCCGCCGAAAAGTTCTGTCATGGCAAGGTCGGCTTCCGCATGGCCTACATACACGGCCGGGTCGATCAGCCACGCCTGTCCGTCCGGTCCGGTGACAAAGTTCCCGCCCCAAAGATCCCCGTGCAGCAGGGAAGGAAATGCCGGTTCCGTCAGATATTCATCCAGATGGTCCAGCAGGCTCTGCGCAGCCTTCCTTTCCGATGCATTGAAATAGTGGGAGACCTTCTGAAACAGCGGCCGGAGCCTGTACTCACGGAAGAAAGGAACCCAGTCCTCTTTCACATCATTGCGCTGTTTCCCGGAACCGATATAATTATCTTCTGCAAATCCATACCTGCCGCCGGGTGTCCAGTTCGAAGTTTCCGCCATATGCATGCCGGCCAGCCCTCTGCCAAAGCGTTCCCAGTAATCCCGTTTCGGAGCCGCCGCGCGCAGATATTCCATCATCAGATAGGAAGAATCGCCTGCCACACCGGCCCCGATCACCTCCGGGACCCGGACAGTGTCTGTCTGTTTTATGGCAGCAAGTCCTCTTTTCTCCGCTTCAAAAGATCCGCAGTTCGACCTGGTATTCTCCTTCAGGAAAACACTCCTGCCGTCGCTCAGGGTGATCAGCCTTGCCTCATTGATATCTCCGCCTGAAACGGAGCGGATCCCGTCAATCTCAACATCAGCGCCGAAATACCGGAAAACCAGTTCAGCATATTCCGTCTTTTTCATCATAACCCCATCTTTGTCATGATCCCGTCAGGCGTGACGCCGGGATGCGTCAGGTACAGCCTGCAGATCTGTTCCGTCAGTTCCGGATCC
>JAGCAV010000091.1 GCA_017652545.1 Lachnospiraceae bacterium | reverse complement strand
GGATTTTCCGTTCATCATCGATAATGATCAGCTTATACAAAGAGTACCTCCTCAGATCTGATCCGTCCCTGCTTCCTCATCCCGAAGCATCTGCAGATATTTCTCTTTGGCACCTTCAATAAAACGTTCCCACTCGGAGGGATCGATGAAAGGATTGGGGCCATCCGGATCTTCAAGCATTTTCCGGCGCTTTTCTTCAGTCGCATTCTGTGCTGTATGATTGCCGAGGGTTATGTCGATCTTCTCGTGGCGGACCTTCTCAAGGCTGTCGATAAAATGTTCCCTGTATGCCCAGGTGTCCATCTTCTCAACAAATTCCCTGCATACGGTTCCTGTCCCGATCCCGCCATAAAGACCGGCTGTCTTTTTGATACCGTTTTCCTCAAGTTCTGCGACGAAGCACATAACGCCGAGCGTGTGCCCCGGACATGATATGCACCGGATGGAGGTCCCCCCAAGAGTGATCACATCACCGTCACGGATCGCATGATCGACCCGGAACGGTTCCAGATACGTATGATGCGCGTCGCTGATCAGGGCCAGTTCCGGTCTTTCGGAAAACATTTTTGCGTCTTCTTCTCCAAGGAAGGTCTCCGCTCCCGAAAGGGCTACCAGGACATCCGTCGCGCCGAAGTGATCAAAATGGCCATGTGTATGCAGAATATACCGGATATCCCGGGGGTTGAACCCCGCTTCCCAGATCGACTGGATCATCTGGGCTCTTGTCTCCGGATACGTCGTATCAATCAGGATCAGCCCTTCCGGCGTGTCAAACAGGTATGAACCCACATCCCTGTTTCCGACAAACCAGAGATTCCCATAGATACGAAACGGTTTCATATAGTATTCCTGAGGATACCTGTAAAAATGCTCCAGGTTTTCTGCGATAAAAGCGTACTTTGATGGCATATTCTTCTCCTCTCACAGCAGATGGTTTGGTATGAACGAGATGATTGACGGGAATATCGAACACAGAATCAGAACGCCAACGATCACGCCGAGGAACGGCAGAACGGTTCTGGCAATCTTTCCGACAGGTATATCCCCGATGCCGCTGACGACAAAAAGCAGGCCGCCTACCGGAGGGGTCAGGTTTCCCACGACAGAGATCGTGCACAGGATCACACCGAAAGCAATGGGATCATAACCGATCGAACGGACAACAGGGAGAACCAGCGGGGTCAGGATCGGAACGATGGTCGCATCCGTAAGGAAACATCCGAGGAACAGAACAAAAGCAATGATGATCACCATCAGGAGAACGGGCTGGCGTGTTATACCAAGAAGAGCCATTGTCATCTTCTGCGGAACCTGGTTTTTTGTCAGGATCCACCCAAGGGTGGCGCCTGTAGCCATCAGCAGAAGCACATTCGTCGTTGACCTGGCTGCTTTCATCATGATCGGCTTGATATCCTTGAAACGCAGTTCCTTTGTCGCAATGCCAAGGATCGCGGCATACAGGACGGCCACAGATCCTGCTTCCGTTGCAGTAAAAATGCCGGAAAGGATACCGACAATAATGATGATCGGAAGCATCAGGGCAGGAAGAGAATGCAGCAGGGCACTCAGTATTTCCTTAAAAGGCGCGATATGCGCGTTTTTGGCTGTATACCCTCTTTTTACTGCCAGAAAATAGGCAACGACCATCAGCAGCAGACCGATGATAATGCCCGGGATGATTCCGCCAAGGAAGAGTTTCGCGACTGAGTCGCCGCTGATCGATGCATAGATCACCATGATGATGCTGGGCGGAATAACCGGTCCCAGAACAGCCGCGCTTGCGATCACGGAAGCGCTGTAGTCATCATCATAACCGTCTTCCCGCAGGGCCGGGATCATCATGGATCCGACAGACGCGGCAGCTGCCGTACAGGAGCCGCACATACCGGCGAAGATCATGCAGGTCAGAATACTGACATGCGCAAGGCCTCCTCTGATATGTCCGATGATCTTGGAACAGAAATTCAGGATATTTCTTGTGATCCCGCCGCTGTTCATCAGTTCTCCGGCCAGCATGAAAAGCGGTATCGCAAGCAGGGAATAGGAATTAACGGTCACAAAGATTTTTTGCGGGATCAGCATCAGCGGGACATCCTGACTGACGACCAGGTAAGTCACGGACGACAGTCCGATTGCACAGAAAATAGGCAGTCCGCTCAGCAGAAGCACAAGAAAGGTTATAAACATGATAATAAGAGCAGTGTTCATTTTTTATCTCCTTCCTGTCCCGCCTCATCCAGAGCAGTATCGGTGCCGTTTATGTGAGACCTGATATGGGCGACAATATTCCTCAGCGAATAGACGATCATAAAGAACCCCGAAATCGGCATGATCGAATAGACAACATTCATGGGGAGATGCATGGCGGATGATACCTGAATACCGTTCCGCTGCGCAAACTGAAAGCCATAGATCAGAAAGACCGCGGCGTATACGACCACCAGCAGCTGGAGCACAAGATCATAGATGAATCTTCCTGCCTTCGGAATCTTGGACTGGATCAGATCCATACGGATAAAGCCGTTATCTCTGATCAGTATGAACGCACCCATAAAAACAACATACACAAACAGGAAACAACTCGCCTCATTGGCCCATATGATGGACCGTTTGAAGATAAACCGGGCAATGATCTGAATGATGCAGATCACAGCAATCCCGATCATCCCGATTGTCGTCAGTGCATCCATCACTGTGTCGAGTCCCTTCCATATCTTTGACATAATGGTACCCCCTTGCCGACAAAATAAGAACATGAGGGGCTTTCGCATTAAGCATTTATATGCATATACATATGCTTTATGCGCTTAATTCGAAAGCCCCTCTCTGTTAACTTTCTAAAACCGGATGTCAGACCCGGCTCTTCTTTTCTGCAGCTGTCTTATTTGCTGAACTCCCTTGCTCTCTCAAGCATGGCAGGATCCAGTTTGTCTCCGTACAGGCTGTCAATGACGGCACCCATCGCTTCAACGATCTCATCTCTGGCTTCCTGAGTCAACTCGATGAATTCCACGCCGCTCTCTTCGATCTCGACGACCTCCTCATCTTCCATATCCTTCAGATTTGCACGGTCCTTTTCACTGGCCTCATCCGCATACTGAAGAATGGCGTTCTGCTGTTCTTCTGTCAGGCCTTCCCACTTGCCCTCGTTCACCAGCAGGCACATGGCACCACCGATATGATTTGTAAGCGTGCAGTACTTCACCTGTTCATAAGTCGAGCTTCCATAGACAGAAGCAATGGGCAGCTCCATGCCTTCCACAAGGCCTGTCTGCAGTCCGGTATAAAGATCGCCATACGGAACAACAGTCGCCTGGGAACCGAGCTCTGTGAACATGTTGATATAAAGCGTGACATCCGGTACACGAAGCTTCATGCCCTTGAAATCTGCCAGTTCGTAGATCGGAGCCTTTGACCATACCTGACGGAAGCCTTCGTTGAAGAGGCCGATCACTCTCATGCCTGTCTGCTCACGGAAAGCGTCGTTGATCGCCTGCCCATCTTCTGACATAAAGAAATCATAGGCAGCCTGTGTGCTGTTGAACAGGAAAGGTACGCTGTATACGGCATACTGATCATAGTAATCTTCCAGAGCGCCGGCAGCGATGATGCACATATCAACGGTTCCCATCTGAACACCTTCCAGGAAATCATCCTGGCTGCCCAGCGTACTGTCCGGGAACACCTGAATGTCGATCTCTCCATCAGTTGCCTCTCTGACCTGATCGGCCATTTCCCTGGATACACTGATGACTGAGGTCGTATCCGACAGGGTGGATGCCAGCGTCAGTGTTTCGGCAGCAGCGGCAGGTGCCGCAAGCATTGCACTGATGGTGCAGGCACTCACGATTGCAGCAAAGACTTTCTTAAACATAGAAAAACCCTCCTTACAATTGAAACTGAAGATCTTTAATCGGATCTTTGTCACTATGTAAGGAGAGATTACTAAATAATCTGTGCAGTTTGCAATTCACATCTTATATGACAATTAACATTTCTTTCACTTTCAGAGGGTAACTCTGCATGCGGTCAGCCTCTGTTTTTCCTGTTTTTAAGTGCGATCTCTTCTCTCTGACGCGACAGCTCTCTCCAGCTCGGAATCTCCTTCAGCTTTTCTGCAAGGTCTTCCATGACATGCGGAATGTCGATGTTCTGCGGACAAACCTTTGTGCACTTGCGGCAGCCGATGCACGCGGAAGGCTTTTTCTCCTCCGGCAGTCCCTCGATTCGCATGCCGGCGTTCAGATTCGGTGAGACGCGGATTTCATTATAGTTCGATATCAGCATCGGGATGTCGAGCTTTTGCGGGCATCCCTCACAGCAATACCGGCATCCGGTGCAGGGGACTGAATCCTTCATCCCCTCCGCCACCTCAAGAAGCGCGCTCCGCTCATCTTCCGTAAGCGGCTCAGGCTCTTCAAACGTTTTGACATTCTGGACCATCTGGTCCATGCTCGACATGCCGCTAAGGATCATCGTAACATTCGGGATGTCCTGAAGGAACCGGAATGCCCAGGCCACGTCGCTCTCGTCTGGGCGAAATTCATGCAGCCTCCGGCTGTCCTTTTCGGGAAGCGATGCCAGCTTGCCGCCCCGTACAGGCTCCATGACCCAGACAGGAATGCCTCTTTCCTCAAGAAGGGCAACCTTTTCAGCGCCTTTCTGAAGGATCCAGTCCAGATAGTTGAGCTGGATCTGGCAGAATTCCATATGTTCTCCGATCCGGTCAAGGATCTCCTTCAGGAAGTCCACTTCCGCATGCGTGGAAAAACCCAGGTGTCGGATCCGTCCCAGACGCTTCTGCTCCAGGAAGTAGTCCAGGATCCCCCAGCGCTTATCAACATAAGTGGCAAAAGAATGTTCATACACATTGTGCAGCAGATAGAAGTCAAAACAGGAAACACCGCATTTTTCCAGCTGTTCCTCAAAAACCTCTGCCGGATCATACTGGCTGAAAATCTGATGTCCCGGATATTTTGATGCCAGATAATACCGGTCCCTCGGATATCTCGACAGCGATTTCCCGATCACGGTCTCAGACATCCCGCTGTGATAGGGATATGCCGTGTCGAAATAATTGATCCCGTGTTCCATACAGTAATCCACCATGCGGTCGACCTGCTCAACATCAATATGCGATGGGTCGTTATCCAGCAGCGGAAGTCTCATTGTCCCGAATCCAAGCCGGGAAAGTGTCAGGTCCTTAAATGTACCGGTCATCATAATCCGCACCTCCATACATCATTCGCGCGTTCTGTTACCTCTATTTCAAATTCTTCACATATGTGTTTTCACCGGTTTTCTGAAATCCCATTTTTTCAACATATCTGATGTGTTCCTGATTGCCGCCGCTATACAGGATCTTCCTGATTCCAAGTCCCGGCAGCTTTTCAAACAGATAGGCTCCTACAGAACAGTCCCGGTAGACGGGTGTTGAGTAGTCCAGCACTGCCTCGAGTTCATCCTTATTCTGCCTGCCGGCCAGGACGCCGGCCACCTCATGATCACAGCATACAATAAAAATCCTGGTTCCTGCCTCTTTAAGAAGAGAGGTTGAAAAATCCGGAAAATACTTTACAATATCGTCTCTATAATACTGGGCAAGATAGTTCAGGTATCCGTCGCCGGCATTGTCCTCGAACAGATCGTAATGTCTTCCTGTATCACGCAGACGCATCAGGTGATAAATATTGATACTGACGAGGAAAACATTCATCAGCGCCGTGGGATACGATTTTATGATAAGCGCATAAATTGCGAAGATCAGACTTCCGGTCAGGTTGATCACGCGAAGGCGCACCACGGAGCTCATCAGCATTGAAACGACAACAAGCGCAGAGCCAAGATAACCAAAAGCCTCGATCAGAACTTTTCCATTCATATTCTTACCTCCCGTTCATTTTCCTTATATTTTTTCATTTTACCGCTTTATTAATCTTTCCACAAGTTCTATCATGATCTGATCATTAACGCCGGGCGTTCAGTCCACTACAAAAGGAGCCATTGGAAAATGGCTCCTTATCATCCTGAAACATCGTCCTCCCGGGAAACCGGTCATGATCTGACCAGCTGCGAGAGTCTTTCTTTTACCTGTGCCATCAGCTGCTCATATTTAGCCAGCTTCGCCTTTTCTTCCTCGATCTTGGCGGCCGGAGCGCGGCTGACAAATTTCTCGTTTCCAAGCATGCCGTGGGAACGTGCCAGTTCCTTCTCGAGTCTTGCTTTTTCACCTTCCAGCCTTTCCACTTCCCTGGCCACATCCACCAGCTCGTCAAGCGGAATGTAGATCGCCGCATCATGGATAATGGCTGCGACGGCATCATCAGCGATCCCGCTCTTATCAGACTGAATGGTTACCTCACTGGCGCGTCCGAGTGTCGCAAAGAAGATCCTGCCCTTTTCAAAGATGGAACGCACCTTCTCATTCTCACTGACAACGTACACATGTGCCTTTCTGGACGGCGGCACATCCATGCCGGTGCGCACATTGCGGATCTCGCGGACAGCATTCTTTATGGTCTCCACAAATGATTCCGACTCGGAGAAATCCCACTCCTGTCTGTAAACGGGCCAGGATGAGATCATGATGGAACTGGCCATCTCTTTCCGGCCGTTCACTTCCTTTTCTCCCGGCGCAGGCTGCGCGGGATCATACAGGGTCAGATAGATCTGTTCCGTCAGGAACGGCATAAAGGGATGCAGCAGTTTCAGCGCATTCAGAAGAACGGTCCGAAGTGTCCACAGTGCTGCCGATTTGGTAGCATCATCCTCGCTGTTCAGACGAGGTTTGACCATCTCGATATACCAGTCGCAGAATTCTTCCCAGATAAAATCATAGACCTTCTGAACGGCAATGCCCAGTTCATACTTATCCATGTTATCGGTGACTTCTTTAGCCAGCGCATTCACCTTGGATAGGATCCACTTATCCGCATCAGTCAGATCATGCAGGTCGATCGTTTCGGGAACAGCGGCCTTCTCCAGATTCATCATGATGAAACGGGAAGCGTTCCAGACCTTGTTGGCAAAGTTGCGGGAGTTTTCCACACGCTCCTGATAGAAACGCATATCGTTGCCGGGTGCGTTGCCTGTGACCAGTGTCAGTCTCAGTGCATCCGCTCCGTACTTCTCAATGATCTCAAGCGGATCAATGCCATTGCCGAGGGACTTGCTCATCTTCCGACCCAGGGAATCCCTGACAAGCCCGTGGATCAGCACATCCCTGAACGGAGATTTCCCTGTCTGCTCAAGGGATGAGAAGACCATTCGGATCACCCAGAAGAAGATGATATCATAACCCGTCACAAGCACGCTGGTGGGGAAGAAATAATCCAGTTCTTCCGTCTCGTGAGGCCAGCCAAGCGTTGAGAACGGCCAGAGCGCTGAAGAGAACCAGGTATCCAGAGAATCCTCGTCCTGTGAAAAATGCGTTCCGCCGCACTTCGGACAGGTTTCCGGTGCTCCGCCCTTTTGTACGATCATCTCACCGCATTCATCACAGGTATAGGCCGGAATTCTGTGTCCCCACCAGAGCTGTCTGGAAATACACCAGTCCCTGATCGTCTCAAGCCAGTGATTGTAGGTCTTTTCAAAGCGGTCGGGCACAAAGTTCAGATCATCTGTTTTGACGACCTGTAATGCCGCGTCCGCCATTTCCTTCATGCGCACGAACCACTGCGGTTTGATCATGGGTTCCACAGTCGTGTGGCAGCGGTCATGGGTTCCGACAGCGTGTGCGTGGGGGACCACTTTGACAAGAAGGCCCAGTTCCTCCAGATCCCTGACGATCTGTTTTCTGGCCTCATAGCGATCCATACCGGCATATCTGCCGCCGGCTTCATTGATGGTCGCGTCATCGTTCAGAATATTGATCTCTTCGAGATTATGCCGCTTGCCAACCTCAAAGTCATTCGGATCATGTGCCGGCGTGATCTTCACACAGCCGGTTCCGAATTCCTTATCCACATAATCGTCGGCAATCACCGGGATCGTGCGTCCGGTCAGAGGCAGCTCAAGCATCTTTCCGACCAGATCCTGGTATCTTTCATCCTCAGGATTGACTGCCACAGCCGTATCGCCGAGCATGGTCTCAGGACGCGTGGTCGCGATCTCCACGAACCGGCCTTCTTCTCCGACGATCGGATAGTTGATGTGCCAGAAAAAGCCGTTCTGGTCTTCATGCTCCACCTCGGCATCGGACAGAGATGTCTGGCAGACCGGACACCAGTTGATGATGCGGCTTCCCTTATAGATATAGCCTTTCTTATACAGACGGCAGAATACTTCCTCGACAGCCTCGGAACAGCCTTCGTCCATTGTAAAGCGCTCTCTGTCCCAGTCGGCAGACGAACCGAGCTTATGAAGCTGGGAAACGATCCTGCTGCCGTACTCTTCCTTCCATTCCCAGGCATATTTCAGAAATGCTTCACGGCCGATCTCGTGCTTGTCAATGCCCCTGTCCTTGAGCATATTGGTGACCTTCACTTCGGTCGCGATGGCGGCATGGTCCGTACCGGGCTGCCACAGCGTCGAAAAGCCCTGCATCCGCTTCCATCTGATCAGAATGTCCTGCAGCGTATTGTCCAGGGCATGGCCCATATGCAGCTGTCCGGTGACATTAGGCGGCGGCATGACGATCGTATACGGTTTACGGCTTCTGTCAACCTCGGCGTGAAAATATTTCATATCAAGCCAGCGCTGATAGATCTTGTCCTCCATCTCCTGAGGTTCATAGGTCTTGGCAAGTTCCTTCTTCATAACTCCTCCGATTTCAACTTATATGTTAAAGAAAATGGCAGATGATCTTTACTCTCCATTCTCCACTTTCAACACTCCGGTCTGCGTAACTTCGATGATCTTATCCCATATCTCTTCCCGCCCCTGCTTCGTCTCGGCAGAGAACGGGATCAGTACGCCTCCCGGCTTCATTCCCAATCCTTTCCGGATCAGGCTCATCTGCTTTGAAAGCTGGGAACGTTTGATCTTGTCAAGCTTGGTCGCGATAATGACGGGTTCATAGCCCTGTGAGACGATCCATTCATACATCTGCCTGTCGTTTGGCCCCGGCTCATGGCGGATATCGACAAGCAGGAACACCTGTCTGAGCTGCCGGGACTGTTTCAGGTACTTCTCGATCAGCCTGCCCCACTGGGCTCTGATCTCCTCTGAAGCTTTTGCATACCCGTATCCCGGCAGATCCACCAGATACAGTCCGACATCTGTTTTCGCATCAGTCCCCTCTGCTTTCACAAATCCGTCTACCCGATAGTAGTTGATCGTACGGGTCTTTCCGGGCTGCGCGCTTGTGCGGGCCAGACTCTTCCGGCCTGCAAGGCCGTTCAAAAGCGAAGATTTCCCGACATTTGATTTCCCCGCAAACGCGATCTCGCAAAGCGCGTTATCCGGCAGCGTGCTTGTGATGCCGCACACTGTCTCAAGTTGTACATCACGTATGGTAAACATGTAAAAGTTTTCCTTCTTATAGTCAGAAAGACGTTCTCAGGATGATGTCCCGTTTCCGAATGCAGTCTTCAGAACAGTCTCCATCTCCTTCGCGTACACGATCTCAAGTCCGCCGGTGATCTCATCCGACAATTCTTCAACGTCCTTCCTGTTCTCTTCAGGCACGACCACACTGTTCATCCTGGCATTTTTAGCTGCCAGCAGTTTTTCCTTCAGACCGCCGATGGGCAGCACACGCCCGCGAAGTGTTACCTCTCCGGTCATGGCAACGTCACAGCGCACCGGAATACCGGCTGCGGCGGACAGGATCGCGGTCGCCATGGTAATGCCGGCTGACGGACCGTCTTTTGGCACCGCCCCCTCCGGAATATGGATGTGAAGATCGTGTTCCCGGAAATAGTTGTCTTCGATCCCGTATTTTTCCCCGATCGATCTGACGTAAGTGATGGCGATCCTGGCGGATTCCTTCATGACATCACCCATCTGCCCTGTCAGCT
>JAGCAV010000090.1 GCA_017652545.1 Lachnospiraceae bacterium | reverse complement strand
CGGCGATCTCGGAAGACGCAAAGAGAAAGGACGCGATCCCCGAACTGGCTTTTTCGGACGAGACGGATCCGATCGTGGAAAAGAATGACCGGTATTTTATCAGGCTCGTTTCATTCTGCCGTGAGCAGGGAATTGACCTGACAGTTGTCACGACACCGGTCCCGCCGGCCACACTTGAGGCGAGGAAGGATTTTTACGAGCAGGCACATACGCTCATGGCAGATATGGCCTGTGAATTTGGTTTTGATTTTATGGATTATACCGGTTCAGGCAATGCGACGGACCAGCCGCCCGAGGGCAGCATTTCAGATCTTTCCTGTATGCAGGCCTGGCCGGATGAAGCGTTTTCGGACGGAGAGGGGCATATGTATGCAGGCACTGCCAGACAGTTTTCAGCGGCGTTTGCGCAGGATCTGATGCGAACCGGAGCGAAAGCGTAAGGATACAGTTGATCTGAACAGTTTTCCCGGACAGACCGGGTTGGTAAATGAAGTGAAACGAAATGACAGGAGGTAGTCAAAATGATGCAGATGCTGAGGAGCAAAAGAGGAAAGCTGGCGGGAATCATCCTGTTTACACTGATGATTCTTTCGATCGGCGCGTTGAACACGTATGCGGCCCAGGCCAAACTGGATTATTCCATGAGTCCGTCCGGGGCAGGTTCCTTCAAGGTTTATGTGAACCAGAGGGGCAAAAAAACGTATCTGGAAAACAAGGGTGGCTATTATGTGGTCGAGATTCCGGATGGCGCCAGCCTTGGCATGACGGTATTCTTTGAAGTCCAGCCGAACAACTGCTTTGCCCTGAGAGGACTCCAGAGTAATGACATGAAGATCCTCACGGATGAGAAGGGTGTAAAGTATTACAAATTTACAGCCTCGAAGGATGGCGGTGAGACCAGGCATGTAACGGCTGTTTTCGCGTCAAACCATCAGATGACCATGATTCCGAAGGTGGAAGCAACCTGTCAGAAAGCCGGAAATAAACAGTACTACAGGTGCAGCATCTGCGGGAAATACTACTCAGATCAGGCAGGAACGAAGGAGACAACGCCTGCCAAGATGGCGACCAAGAAGAAAGACCATAAGTGGGATAAGGGGGTCGTGACAAGGAAACCGACCAAAGCTTTAACAGGAACCATCGTCTATACCTGCCAGTACTGCAGACAGACCAAGACCAAGACCATTCCGAAGCTGTACGTGGATCCTATCAGCGAGAACGCGATCTCCCCGGATAACCCCGCGTCGTATGCCACTGTTGAAAAAACGATCCTGAAAACGAAGTACAAAAAGACCATCAAGAATACGACTTTCAGTCTTCTTTGCCTGAAGGGAACATCCAAGAGCAAGACCGGAACAAGACTGACCTGGAAGAAGGTCCCGACCGCAAAGAAGTATGTCATCTTCAGAGCGGAGAACGGCGGCAAGTTCAAGAAACTCGGAACAACGTCAAAGCGCAAATATTCCGTAAGCAAGCTGAAATCCACAAAATACTATCAGTATATGGTGGTGGCTGTGAACGGAATCAAGGCTGTGGCTGTTTCGACACCGGTTTATGTCGTACCCAGAGCCGGCAAATATGTGAACATCACAAAAGTCGAGGCAGATAAGGATCTTGTATCCATCCATGTCGGCGGAACAGAACCGGTCAGCGCCGCGCCGACCAGAGCGGAAGGCGGTTACAAGTCGATCCGGACTCTTAAATATGAAAGCTCCAATATGGATGTGGCGTCTGTCGGAAAGAACGGAACCATCTACGGTGTCGGAAAAGGCAGCTGCATTCTATATGTCTACGCACAGGACGGTGTCTATGATGAGGTTCAGGTTTACGTAAACTGATGAGACCTGATGAGACATGTGAACTGACTGGCTCTGCATAAAGACTGCAACTGAAAGATACAACTGGCTGAAAATACTTCAGAAAATACTTCAGATTCAGAAAGGATCCGGCTGTCAGGCCGGATCCTTTCTATTTTGGATAACGAAACTGTTCGTAAATGATCTGCTGGTCAGATCTTCTTTACCTTGCTGAGAAGCCCAAGATATTTTTTCCCTTTATACGTTCTGTATGGACGCCAGCGGATATAGTATTTCCTGCTCTTATTCAGGTTGTTTACGACGAGCTTTCTCTTGTTTTTGACTGACCGGAGCTTGTATCCGGTCATCTTCCTGTTGCCGGCCAGCAGGAGCTGGTATCCGGTAGCCTTGTTGACACTGCCGAAAACGACTGTCAGCTTCCGGCCTTTGCGTACGACAGATGCCTTTGCTGACTCGAAGAAGAACCGGCCGGTTTTGGACCACGGCCCGCGGCGGCCGTATGCATATGATGCGATTTTCACATCCAGCAAAGTGCCCTTCTTCAGACCGCGGATGACATAGCTGTCCTGGTCGCCGCACTTTGCATATTTCCATTTTTTGCCGGTCGCCTGCTTCCACGTGATGATATAGCCGGTCGCTTTTTCAACTTTTTCAAAGTGAACGGTCATCTTCTTTTTTGAAGTATTTCCATCGACAAAGAATTTGGCTGCATCAGGCGCTTTGAGCTCAGCATTTATCGGGATCTTTGCAATGTCACTTTTTCCGACCTCTCCATCCCCGGTGTTCGTTCCGCTGCCGCTGCTCTGTTCGCTGCCGCTGCTTTGTCCGCTGCCATCGTCTGTCGAACCCGGGCTGTCCGAAGAGGGGATATCGATCACAACTTCCGTGGCAGGTACCCCGATCGCCCGGACTGACTCTGCGATGAACTCCCTGTTATCTGTTTCCCCGCGATCTGCGGGGGTCGAGATCGCGGCACTGGCCGGCTTGACAAAATAGTGCTGCGCGCCGATGGAGATGCCGCCCCTGCTGTGTTCCGTCAAAATGGCATATGTCCGTCCACGGGCTCTGAGACAGGCACTGTCCCTGATGGAAAAAGATGCTGTGCTGATACCGCATGCCTGTTGTCCTTCTGTGTCGACCCTGGCTGTTCCGCTGATCTCGGCGGCAGGAAACAGGATGCCGTGTTCCCCGCCTTTTGCGAACACCTGGCCCCCGGAGATCCGGAGGCTGGTACCGGCTGCACCGTACAGTCCATAACCTGCCGCTGTTGCGAGACCGCCTTCGGCAGAGACATATCCACCGCTGATGGTAAGAGAGCAGTCCTGGCCAAGACCGATACCGGTTCCCAGTGAGGTGATGTCGATCGTACCGCCACTGATCAGCGTTTGCTTTTTTCCGAAGATATACAAACCATATGTGGATGAATTGTTGCCGGTCCTGACGTCGACGGTCAGGGATCCGCCGCTCATCTCGAAAGAAGAGACATTGACTCCGAATGTGAACGGATTCGTGGGTTCGCTCCTGGAACAGTATACGGCAAGGGTACCGCCTTCGATTCGCAGAAGACCGCTCGTGTAGACAGCTTCGCGGGAACTGTTTGAACCATTGATACTGTCGACCTCAACACTGCCGCTTTTCAGGACAATGTCATTTGCTGTTCCGCCGCTGCTTGTTCTGAGATCGGAGACCGTAAGTTTTGTACCTTCACTGCCCTTGATGGTCAGGCCGTGCTTGCCGGTGTAGAGTCTGCCGATCCGGACGCTCTTGTCGATCGTCAGCACCATATCCTGCACGATATCGTAATCGGTACCGGCAGTCAGCTGGGAAGTATTGACAGCGCTCCCGTACAGATTAACTGCATATGCAGTCAACGGACGCAGGATACCTGTACAAAGCGATATCCAGGCGCAAAGCACAGCGAAAAAAAACACTTTTCTTATTCCACATTTCAGACCTGCGTGATCCATCATATACCTCCTGTCAGATGATGCCGATCATCCTGCCGGCTGCTGCCCTCATGCGGGATCGATCAGAACTGCGGCTGTCTTATGATGAGATTGTAATATACAAGCAGGGAAATGCGCAAGAAGCGGAAGATGTTCTTTAGAAAAACTTGAGAATGACGCAGCAGTCTGGTATGCTTCGGGTATATCATGACCGGTCATCAAGGATTTCTTCGTATTCACCAAAATCATCGTACTCGACATGAATTGCCATGATATAACCCCCTTATCAGTCCTGAACTGGTTCCTGTGCGCCAAGCTCCCCTTCGGCACACAGGGCTAACGGATACGAACAGATGTTCTGAAATGACTATATCACAGGATGCGAAGAAATGCAAACATTTGTTCGAAGTTTTTTCAAATGTTTTTTGGAGGTGCCTGAAATGAACGAAAACATCGTGAAACGCAATGAGCTTCTGGCTCAGAAGGTGATCAAAGGTCTGCAGTCGCGCAATATGGAAGCCAGTTATGCCCCTGACAGGGAAGCAGCGCTGAAACAGGCGCTGGAACTGATCCCGGAGGGAAGCCGTGTGACGATGGGCGGCGGTATGAGCGTCCATGAAATCGGACTGGTGAAGGCGCTTGAGGCAGGCAATTATGATTTTATAGACCGCGATGCCTGGGAGGACAAGCGCGCTGCCATGCTGATGGCCTATGACGCGGATGTGTATCTGGCCAGCGCCAATGCCATCACGGAGGACGGCATTCTGGTGAATATCGACGGCAATGCGAACCGTGTTTCCGCAATTGCCCAGGGACCGAGAAAAGTCATTTTTATCGTGGGCATGAATAAGGTCTGCGATGATGTGGACGGAGCGATGAAACGGGCCAGAAATGTTGCAGCGCCGACGAACGCGCAGCGCTTCGGACTCTCTACTCCTTGCGCCGCTACCGGGTCCTGCATGAACTGCAAATCACCCGACACGATCTGCTGCCAGTTTCTGATCACAAGGTATTCAAAGCATCCCGGGAGGATCCATGTCATTCTTGTCAATGACATGCTGGGATTCTGAGTCAGAGGACCGTATCTTTTCCGCGAATGCATTCCTTCACATTTGTCAAAAACGCCCAATAATATGGTTTCATATTGACATTATTTTGAAGATTATCTATAATTTTGGTTTAGATGTGATGCGTTAACGCAGTGATGAGGAATCTGAAACCGGAGAACCCGAATGACACCGGACAGGTATGCCAAAGACTATATACTGGATGAGCAGACGGATGAAAGAGGGCAGGTCAGTTTTCAGTACAACTATCATGGCCCGGTCTATAAACTGACAGCGGATCTGAGGCTGAAGAGACGGACCTGGTTTCTGACATTCGCTGCATGGCTGCTTTTTATCGCTGCCATGCTGCCCAGGTCACATGCCATGCATGTATGGTATGTTTCCCTGCCCTTTGCCTTTACGGCGATTCCGCTCTGGCTCATGGCAAGGATCGCTCTGTTCCTCAGGCAGCCCGGAGAAACGGATACAGACAGGGGAAACAGTTCTCAGGCATGTGGTCAGGCGTATATCCTGAAACGGAAAGAAGCTGACCTGATCAACAATACATGGCCGGCAGCGGCCGGATCTATCCTTGTCCTGCCCGCCATCTGTGTGATCGGTCAGGTGATTTGCCTTCTCAGGGGAAAATGGATCCTTCCGGGTGACGCTCTTTTTTCACTGGCGGCAGCTGCGCTGGGCGCAGCCGGTTTTTTCCTTTTCAGAAAACGCCCGGCGGCGGAACTGATCAGCGAAGGATCCGTAAAGCCTGGACAGACTGAGCAGGAAAGCAATACGGAGTAATGGTATCAATAGCCGGCAAACCGGTGCACTTTACGGAAGAACGGCTATCAAAATACATTAAAGGAGGAAGAAAAATGAGCAACAAATTGAGAAAACTGATTGCCATCGGGGCAGTCGCGGTGATGGCTCTTTCCACCATCGCTATGGCCGAAGAGGCAACCACAGAGGAAGTTGTCGCGGAAGCGGCTGAGGCGGTACGGGAAGGCGAAGGCGGCAATATGGTCTATGTGACCTCACCCTTCGGACAGAAATTCAGCCCGTTTTTTGCTACCACTGCTTATGACATGGAGGTCGTTGACCTGACGCAGGTTCTTGCGCTTGCGGCTGACAGAGGCGGAGCCATCATCGAGCACGGCATTGAAGGCGAGACCATTAATTATAACGGTACAGATTATACCTATTACGGAATGGGTGATGTTACGATAACCCAGAACGATGACGGAACCGTTGATTACGAGATCCACATCCGTGATGACCAGAAGTTCTCCGACGGAGAGCCGATCACCATCGATGACTATATTTTCAGCTTTTATGTTTACGCGGACCCGACCTATGACGGAGCCACCACACTGTATGCACTGCCGATCGAAGGCATGGAAGAGTACAGAAGCGGCATGCAGTCAAAGCTGGAACTGCTGCTGGCTACGGAAAATGCCGGTTACGAAGAGAACGATTATTTCACAGAAGACGAATACAACAGTTTCTGGGAGGCATTCAACGTTGCCGGTGCCAACTTCGCACAGGAGATCGTTGATTACTGTAAGGCAGCAGAGTACAACGCGGAAGATGATCCTGTCGCCGCATGCGCTGCCAACTGGGGTTATGAGCTTGCAGAAGATGCCACCGCGGAAGATTTCTTCGCGGCAATCGTGGAAGCCATGGGATATGACCTGGGCGACGAAGGCATCAACTATGAGAGCGCCGGCACATCCATCACGGATTTCCTGACAGCGGAAGTCGGCGGTGAGGAAGCCATGCAGGAACTCCAGAAAGGTATCCAGACCGGTTCGGGTGCTGAGAATATTTCCGGCCTTACCAGAATCGATGATTATACCGTTAATATCCATATGACCGAGTTTGACGCTACGGCGATCTACAATGTAGGCATTCAGATTGCACCGCTGCACTACTACGGCGACGCGGCTGCCTATGATTATGAGAACAATCAGTTCGGCTTTACAAAGGGTGATCTTTCCGCCATCAAGGCGCACACCGCGCAGCCGGTCGGTGCCGGCCCCTATGTGTTCGACGGCTATGCGAACGGTGTTGTCACGCTGAAAGCCAACGAGTATTATTTCAAGGGCAAACCCGCAACGGAAGTTCTTCTGCTTCAGGAAGGCGTTGACTCCGATTATGTTCCGGGTATTGTGACCGGCACCTATGACGTTGCAGTTCCGTCCCTGAATGACGAGACTGTCAAGGCGATCCAGGATGCCAACAGCAACGGCGAACTCTCCGGCGATGTGCTTGAGACGATCCTTGTAGACTATCGCGGCTACGGTTATCTGGGCATCAATGCCGACCTGGTCAATGTGGGCGATGATCCTGCAAGCGAGGAATCCAAGGCACTCAGAAAGGGCTTCATGACCCTGTTCTCCGTTTACCGTGACACCGTGATCAACTCCTACTACGGCGATCGCGCTGCTGTGATCCAGTATCCGATCTCCAATACCTCCTGGGCTGCTCCGAAACCTGCTGATGAGGGCTATCAGGCAGCTTACTCCACGGATGTGGACGGCAACCCGATCTATACTTCTTCCATGAGCGAGGAAGAGCGTTATGCTGCTGCCAGGGAAGCCGCGATCGGTTTCTTCAAGAAGGCAGGCTTTACCTATGATGAAGCAGCCGGCAAGTTCACGGATGTTGAGCAGTCCTACGAAGTCATGATCCCCGGACAGGGCACACAGGACCATCCGGCCTACGGTGTGGCTGTCGCCGCTTCCGAGGTTCTGGAAGAGCTCGGCATCAAGCTGCAGGTCAATGACGTAGGAACATCCACCTGGAACAACGCGCTGGAGAGCAACACCGCCATGATGTGGGCTGCTGCATGGCAGTCGACCGTTGACCCGGATATGACACAGGTTTACTCAAGCGACAACGCTCATGGCAACGGCACCAACTCCAACCACTACTCAGTTGACGATGCTGACCTGGATCAGCTCATCAAGGACGGCCGCAGCAGCGCGGATACCGAGTATCGTAAATCCGTTTACAAGGATGCCATGAACATCATCATGGACTGGGGCTGCGAGCTTCCCCTCTATCAGCGCAAGGACTGCACGGTCGCTTCCTCCGAAAGAGTTGCGATCGATACGATCCCGCAGGATATGACTCCGTACTGGAACTGGTACGCAGAGGTTGAGACACTGGCTCTGCAGTAAGACAGATCATCAGACAAACAGGAATCAATGCAACGGGAAACGCTGATCTGATCAGCGTTTCCCTTCCTCATTCTGATTAAGCATACTGTCATTCGCTGCTGATCACGATTAATGAAAAACAGGTGGGAGCCATGCTGAAATACACAATCAAACGCGTCCTGTACAGTATCCTGATCCTTTTCTTCGTCATGTTTCTCATCTATGTGCTGATGTACAACATGCCGTCAGGATACATCGAAACCAAGGCCAGGGAACTGGCATCACGCCCGGGCGCCACTAAGAGCTATGCGCAGTGGCTGGCGGATCTGAATGCCCAGTACGGAATGAACAAGGGTGTCGTGGGCGGTTATCTGACCTGGCTGAAGAGTGCCCTGACCGGAAACTGGGGAGATTCCTGGTCATGGACCATCCCGGTCACCCAGGAATTCCACAATACCGTCTGGTATTCTTTCATCCTCGGTCTTGTCTCTTTTATTCTTGAGATTCTGATCGCGATCCCGCTCGGAATTACCGCGGCAAAGAAACAATACAGTTTTACAGACTACTTCACCACCGTCGTGTCGATGGTCTGCATATCCATGCCGACCT
>JAGCAV010000089.1 GCA_017652545.1 Lachnospiraceae bacterium | reverse complement strand
GGAGAGCCTTCACGCATACGGCATCCGGTCTGACGCAGGAATCGAAATGATCGTCCACTTTGGCCTTGAGACCGTGAACCTGAAGGGAGAAGGGTTCTCCCCGAAGGTGAAGGTGGGGGACAGAGTGAAAGCGGGTCAGCTCCTCTGCACAGCGGATATGGACTTCCTGAAGTCAAAGGGCATCAACACGGTGACGCCGGTGCTGGTGACAGGCGGGGCGGAGGAAGGAAGCCTCTCTGTAAAGACAGGAGAGATCCGCCACGGAGAAGAGATCATGACGGCGGAGATCAGCGCGGATGCGGCAGCCGCCGCGGATGGAGCAGCGCAGAAAGCGGACCCCTCGGACGCACAGCCGGCAGGCAAGGCAGCTGCGGCAGCACCCTCCGCCAAAAAGAAGTTCTCCATCGACTTTGACTTCCTGCAGAAGCTCGGCAAATCCCTCATGACCGTGATCGCGGTCATGCCCGCCGCAGGCCTGATGATCAGTCTCGGCAACATTCTGATGATGTGCTTCCCGGCAGGCTTCGGCCTTATGGCGGGCAACACCATGGCCCAGATCGGATGGGCGATCATCGGAAACCTGCACATCCTGTTTGCTGCCGCCATCGGCGGTTCCTGGGCGAAGGAGAAGGCAGGAGGCGCCTTTGCCGCAGTCATCGCTTTCTGTCTCATCAACGTCGTCACCGGCGCCATGCTGGGTGTGAGCTCGGCCATGCTGGGAGATCCGACGGCGATCACGCACACGCTGTTCGGAAAAGAGATCCTGGTAAAGGATTACTTTGTCGACATCCTGGGAAGGCCGGCACTGAACATGGGCGTGTTCGTCGGCATCATCGCCGGCTTTGTGGGCGCCAACGCATACAACAAGTACTACAACTACCGGAAACTTCCGGACGCGCTGTCCTTCTTCAACGGCAAGAGATTTGTTCCCCTGGTGGTGATCTTCTACTCTACGGTGACGGCGATCATCTTAAGCGTAGTGTGGCCGGTGGTCCAGGGCGGCATCAATGATTTCGGTGTGTGGATCGCGAACTCCAGCTCCACCTCCCCCATTCTTGCCCCGTTTATCTACGGCACTCTGGAGCGTCTGCTGCTCCCCTTCGGCCTGCACCACATGCTGACCATTCCCATGAACTATACCTCTTTCGGAGGCACCTACACGATCCTTACGGGAAGCAGCGCCGGGACCCAGGTATTCGGACAGGATCCGCTGTGGCTCGCCTGGATCACGGATCTCATCAACTTTAAGAACGCGGGCGATACCGCTGCCTATACGAACCTCCTCACCACGGTGACGCCTGCCCGCTTCAAGGTTGGCCAGATGATCGGCGCCACAGGCCTTCTTCTCGGCATCGCCCTGGCGATCTACCGCCGGGTGGAGCCGGAGCACAGGGCAAAGTACAAGTCCATGATGATCTCCACTGCGGCTGCGGTCTTCCTGACCGGTGTCACGGAACCTCTGGAGTTCATGTTTATGTTCTGCGCACTGCCGCTCTACGGGGTGTACGCAGTTCTCCAGGGCTGCGCGTTCGCCATGGCCGGCATTATCCACTTAAGGCTCCATTCCTTCGGGAACCTGGAGTTCCTGACCCGCGTTCCCATGGCGCTGAAGGCAGGGCTTGCCGGGGACCTGGTAAACTTTGTGATCTGCGTGGTCGTCTTCTTTGCGATCGGTTACTTTGTGGCGTATTTCATGATCGGAAAGTTCGGCTACGCTACGCCGGGCCGTCTGGGAAACTACATGGATGACGAAGGCAAGGAAGAGGCAGGCCCCGCTGCCGGCGCGGCAGGAAACGCAGCGGGCGGGAACAGCCAGCCCGAGCGTATCATCGCCCTCCTCGGCGGACGGGAGAACATTGAATTTGTGGACGCCTGCATGACCAGGCTCCGCGTGACAGTGAAAGATATCTCCAAGGTGGCAGAGCTTCCGGCGTGGAAGGCAGAGGGCGCCATGGGCCTTGTGAAGAAAGACAACGGCATTCAGGCAATTTACGGACCCAAGGCGGACGTGCTGAAATCGGATATTAACGATATCCTGTAACAATTCAGCACCCCGGAAAAAATGAGTGAAATATGAACGGGGAGCTTGCTCACCGGGCAGATTTTGCTCAATACGCAGAGGAAAGAACTATGAGACTGCTTACTATCAATATTCACAGCCACGGAAGTGACTTTGAACCGGAACTTTATCATCAGAAGATGAAGGCGCTGGCGGCATTTATGAAGGAAGAAGAGATCGATGCCGCGGCGATCCAGGAATGCAGTGAAGAGGAGGACAGGCCGGTGGTCTCCGGCCCCCTCCCCATGCATTGGGTTCCGGCCGGACCGGACTCCCGCGTCCGGGAGGATAACTGTGCGCTGGTCCTGGCGGAGGAACTTCAGGGCCTGCAGCAGGAGTACTGGTGGACCTGGACCGGAGCGAAGCTCGGGTACGGAAAATACAATGAGGGTCTGGCCATCTTCAGCCGCCGCCCTGTTACAGGCGCGGACAGTTTCTATATTTCCGGCGTCCGGGACTTTTCCAACTGGAAGACCCGGAAGGCGCTGGCGGCCTGCACCGCTGACGGGCCTGCCTTTTTGAGCGTCCACATGGGATGGTGGAATGATCCGGAGGAAAACTTCCGGGGGCAGATGGAACGGCTGCAGGAGGCGCTCCGCGAAAGGAAACTTCGTCCGCAGGACGGTTCTGACAGTTTCCTTATGGGAGATTTCAACAGTCCCGCAGCGATCCGCGGAGAGGGAAGGGACATGGTCCTGGACCTCGGGTGGCAGGACAGTTATGAGGATGCCGAAATAAAAGACAGCGGCATCACCGTTCCGGGAAACATCGACGGATGGAGGGACGGTGAACATACGGGCATGCGCCTGGATTATATCTGGACCGCAAAAAGGCACAGGGTGCTTCAGTCAAAGGTGGTCCTGAACGGGATCAGCGGGCCGGTGCTTTCCGACCATTTCGGAGTTCTGGCAGAGATCGAATGAAGAAAGGAGTAGACAACATGAGAGAAAGCGGAATTCTTCTTGCCATCAGCAGCCTTCCTTCCGAATACGGGATCGGCTGCTTCAGCAGGGAAGCATATGAGTTTGCGGACCGCCTTTC
>JAGCAV010000088.1 GCA_017652545.1 Lachnospiraceae bacterium | reverse complement strand
GGATGAGCTGCGAGGTCTCATGATATTGACAAAGGGGTAATAATTGATATAATATCAATCAACAATTTAACACATATATAAAACCGTTGACGCGGAGATAACGGCAATGATGCCTCTACAGAGAGCCTGCGGTGCTGAGATGCAGGCGTGAAACAAGTTGTCAAATGGACCGCTGAGGGCGCAGTCAAAGGCACGGACAGGTGCTGAGTATTCTGCGACGTTTATGGCAGACGTTACTTGCCGGGGATATGCTGGTATCCTGTAAAGCGCACGGGAAAAGCCGTGAATCAAGGTGGCACCGCGGATAATGTTTATTCGTCCTTGACAGAAGAATGATTCTGTCAGGGACTTTTTTTCGTAAAAAGGAGGTATCACGATGGTTATTTCACCTGCATTCAGCGAAGTTGAGAAAATTGCCGCTTCCGGTCAGTATGATGTGGTTCCAATCAGCTGCGAGATCCTTTCGGACTTCATCACGCCGATCGAGACGATGAGGATCCTGAAGAATATTTCCAGGCACTGCTACATGCTGGAATCGGCTCAGGAAAATGAGACCTGGGGACGGTACACCTTTCTCGGATTTGAACCGGGGATGGAGATCACCTGTATCGGCGGAACGATGAACGGGGTCCTGGATGCGGGAAGATTGAAGTATGTGACAGGCAATCCCTCGGACTACATCCGCGAAGTGCTCTCCGGATACAGAAGCCCGCATCTTGAAGGCCTGCCTCCCTTCACCGGAGGCCTGGTGGGGTACTTCTCTTTTGATTATTTCGGATACAGTGAGGAGAGCGTGAGAAACACGGCGCAGGATACAGAGAATTTCAGGGATGTCGACCTGATGCTCTTCGACAAGGTGATCGCGTTTGACAATATGCGCCAGAAGATCATCCTGATCGTCAACATGCGGCTTGACGATCCGGAGACGAACTATAACAAGGCAGCCTGGGAGCTTAAGCAGCTGGTCAGTCTGCTTCGCACAGGAGAAAAAAAGAAAGAGCAGGGGGGCACGCTTCTGGGTGAAATAACACCGCTGTTCAGCAAGGAACATTTCTGCAGGATGGTGGAAAAGGCCAAACACCATATCCGTGAGGGAGATATCTTCCAGATCGTCCTGTCCAACCGTCTTTCCGCACCGTTTGACGGAAGCCTTCTGAACACATACCGCATGCTCAGGACCATCAACCCGTCCCCGTATATGTTCTATCTTTCGGGTACTGACGTCGAGGTTGCGGGAGCTTCACCGGAGACACTGGTGAAGCTTGAAAACGGGATCCTTCACACCTTTCCGCTGGCAGGCACCAGGCCGAGGGGAAAAACGGAAGAGGAGGACCTCCGGCTGGAGAAAGAGCTTCTTGCGGATGAAAAAGAGCTTGCGGAGCACAACATGCTGGTCGATCTGGGAAGGAACGATCTTGGAAAGATCAGCAAATTCGGGAGCGTCTGCGTCGAAAAACTGCATTCGATCGAGCGGTTTTCCCATGTGATGCATATCGGCTCGACCGTGCGCGGAGAGATCCGGGACGATAAAGACGCACTGGATGCCATCGGAGCCGTACTTCCCGCAGGAACCCTCTCCGGAGCCCCGAAGATCCGGGCCTGCCAGCTGATCGGGGAACTGGAGAACAACAAGCGGGGCATCTACGGCGGCGCGATCGGCTATATTGATTTTACCGGAAACATGGATACATGCATCGCGATCCGCATTGTCTATAAGAAGAACGGCAAGGTATTTGTGAGAAGCGGAGCCGGGATCGTGGCGGATTCCGTTCCCGAAAAAGAATATGAGGAATGCCTGAACAAGGCGAAGGCGTCGCTGAAAGCCCTTGAACTTGCTTCGGAGGTGGAATGATGGTTCTTCTGATCGATAATTATGACAGCTTTTCCTACAATCTGTTTCAGCTGATCGGGGAGATCGAGCCTGATATACGGGTGATCCGGAATGATGAAATGACGGTGGAGGAGATCAGGGCGCTGAAACCGGATCATATCATTCTCTCCCCGGGTCCGGGAAGGCCGGAAAATGCCGGAGTGATGATCGATGTGATCAGGTCTCTCGGACAGGAGATTCCCATTCTCGGTGTGTGCCTCGGGCATCAGGCGATCTGCGCGGCGTTCGGCGCGACAGTGACCTATGCCAGGGAGCTGATGCACGGAAAACAGTCCGCCGCCAGCTTTGACAGGGATTGTCTTCTGTTCAGGGATTGCCCTGAGAGCGCTCCCGTCGGCAGATATCACTCCCTTGCTGCGGATCCTGACACGATTCCGGCCACGCTGCGCGTGACAGCTGTTACGGAGGATGGGGAAGTCATGGCTGTTGCACACACGGAATATCCTGTCTATGGTCTGCAGTTTCACCCGGAATCGATCCTGACGCCTGACGGGAGAACCATGCTGCAAAACTTTCTGCGCGGACTGTCCTGAAAAGGCTGTCACAGCGAAATACCTTTAGTTTCGGAATCACAGGAGTCGCAATGTAATCGTTTATGTCATCGGAGGCTGTCTGGCGGCCTCCATTCTTTATTTGTTGAAACAAAAATTGTTTCACGAGTAACCGGGCAGGTAACAGGTTCCGGCTATAATACAGTCAAAAGCATCGGAACTGCTGTGTGATACGATAATTGCGATGATTATTGTATAATTGCGGACACATGATATAATGTTATGCGTATATTTATGCCCGCATCATCCCAACAGCGGATCAACAGACCTTATTTTTTCGAAGGAGAAGGAAAACCTTATGGCAATATCGGAAAAAGAGCTGAAGAAGCTGAAGAGACTGGAGCTGCTGGAACTGATGGTGGTACAGAGCCGTGAGATCGACAGGCTGAAGGGCGCGCTGGAAGAAGCCACCCGGGAACTGGAGGACAGAAGAGTTAAAGTAGAAAAAAGCGGGACGCTGGCGGAAGCCTCCATTGCGCTTTCCGGTGTTATGGACAGGGCACAGGCTGCGGCGGATCTGTATCTGGAAAATGTCAGGCAAAGAGCCGACGAGGAAGCGGATCGGATCGTCAGGCGCGCCGGTGAGGAAGCGGAAAGAATCGTAAAACAGGCCAGGGAAAGATCGGAACAGATCCTTAAGGAAGCCGGGAAGGAGGTCCGCCGGTGAGCAGACGCAGAGCGGGGTATACACCGCAGGACCTTCCCGAAACAGCCGGGCTGGAGGCGGAACTGAAGCGGGCCATGTACCGCAGGAATTATCGCGGCACCTTAAGGAGCACGGTCTATACACTGATCACAGTGTCCGCGGTGGCGGTCCTTGTGGCCGTACTGCTGCTGCCGGTGCTTCGCATCTACGGCAGTTCCATGAACCCGACACTGAATGAAAAGGAAATCGTTGTTTCCCTGAAGGGAAGCAGTTTCCGTACCGGGGATATCGTCGCCTTTTATTATAACAACAAGATTCTGGTCAAGCGCGTGATCGCCAATCCGGGCGACTGGGTGGATATTGACGAGAACGGTGTGGTCTATGTCAACAAACAGGCTCTTGTCGAGCCGTATGTACAGGAGCTGGCCCTGGGCGACTGCAATATCCAGCTGCCCTATCAGGTGCCGGAATCCAAAATATTCGTGATGGGAGACAACCGGGCCACATCCATTGACTCCAGGCACACATCGGTGGGCTGTGTCGCCGAGGAACAGATCGTGGGAAAGATCGTGTTCTGCATCTGGCCCTTCAGCCGTTTCGGTGTGATCAGCTGACACGGGATGAGGAGAAGAACCGATGAGATGGCTTAAGAAGAATGGCCTGACGGTGATCCTGCTCGTGGTCCTCCTGGCCGGGCTTGGACTGCTCCTGTATCCGTCTTTCAGTGACTACTGGAATTCATTTCATCAGTCCAGGGCTATCGCCAGTTATGCCGAGAGCGTGGCGGATATGAGCCGGGAAAAATATGACGAGATCATCGCCAGAGCGGAGGCGTATAACCGGGAACTTTCAAAAACCGGGATCAAATGGATCCTGAATGACGAAGAAAAAGAGAATTATAATCAGCAGCTGGCGATCAGCGATTCCAGCGTCATGGGCTATATCGACATCCCAAAGATCGATATCAAGCTTCCCATCTATCACGGAACCGATGAATCGGTCCTGCAGATCGCCATCGGACACCTGGAGGGGACATCCCTTCCGGTCGGCGGAGAGGGCAGCCACTGCGTGATGTCAGGGCACAGAGGCCTTCCTTCGGCCAAACTGTTCTCAGATCTTGACAGGATGACGGAGGGAGACACCTTCTCCATGACCGTCATGAACCGGACGCTGACATACGAGGTGGACCAGATCCGTGTGGTGGAACCGTCTGACCTTTCGGATCTGAAAATAGAAAAGGGAAAGGATTACTGTACGCTGGTCACCTGTACCCCGTATGGGATCAATACCCACAGACTCCTGGTCAGGGGTCACAGGACGGAGAACCCCAACGGCGACGCGGAGATCATTGCGGACGCGCTGCAGATCGAACCGGTCTACATCGCCCCCTTCCTGGCCGTACCGGTCCTGCTGCTGCTCATCCTGGGCGTGCTGGTGGTGACAGGCAGACAAAGATCGGCTGCAAGGAGAAAGAGAAGAACATTTGAAAAAGCGGGCTTTACGCCAAACAGACATGATACGGAAAAACCCTGATATGAAGGGCTTCATGACCTCACCGATGGTCATGAACATAGAGAACCATGGGAATTGTATCTCCCGGAGGAAATGATGATGAAAAGAGAAAGTACAGCCGGAAACACCATACGATCCGTCCGGATCCTGGCGGCTGTTGTCCTGGCGGCACTCATGACAGCGCTCGGGGCCGGAAGCGTGCCAGGGAGCGAAGTGTTTGCGAACCTGAAAGAAAACCTGGACATGACGAAAAAGGGGAGCATCACTTTAAGCATGACGAACCCGAACAGCGGGGCCGGGATATCCGGCATCAGCCTGGAACTGATCCGCGTGGCATCCGTCACACAGGACGAGGACGGCAATTATCATTATGTGTATACGGATGATTTCAAGGACTCCACGACCGACCTGAGCAAACTGACGGAAGAGGATGTCGGAGCACGCGAAGCCGCTGCGCTGATGCTTACGCACGTCGAAACAGGCAACATTCACGGGACGACCAGGGTGACGGACACGGAAGGGCGTGTCACCTACACGGATCTTGATCTGGGCGTTTACCTGATCCGGAATTATCCGGTCTCAGAGAACAGTGAGTCGCTCCGCCCGTTCCTGGTGACGGTGCCCCGTCTGCTGAACAATGAATATGTCTATGACGTGGATGCCACAGCAAAACCGGAAGCGCCGGATATCGGCGGTGACGTGAATCCGAATGATCAGACCGAGAAGAAGGATGACGCAAAGGACGATCAGAAGGGCAGCAGCGGATCTTCAGACAGCAGCGGATCATCAGGCAGTTCGGGATCCGATGGCGCCGGGGGAGGCAGTGTAACGTCCGGATCCAGGCTTCCCCAGACAGGACAGCTCTGGTGGCCTGTGCCCGTTCTGGTTGCAGCAGGCCTGATCCTGATCATCATAGGCGTTACACGAAGGCGAAGCGGGAAAAAGTCATGAAGGGACAGACAAATACCGGAAAAAAGGGTATGAGGGGCATGTTCTTCATATTGACCGGCATCTGCCTGCTGGCAGCAGCCATTGCCCTGGTCCTTTACAACAGATGGGATTCTGACCGGGCTGGCAGAGCCTCCGAGGAGGTTCTTACAAAGCTGGACCGGGTGATCATGGAAAATGTCGGAGGAGAGCCGGACGAGGCCGGGCTGATGATGCCCAACTTCACCGAAAAACCCGAGCAGGTCATGCCGACAGAGGAGATCGACGGATATCTGTACATCGGCGTGCTGGAGATCCCGTCTCTGAACAGACGGCTGCCGGTCATGGAGACCTGGGATTACGACAGGCTGAAGGTCAGCCCGTGCAGATACAGCGGTACCTACTTCACCGATGACCTGGTGATCTGCGGCCACAATTACGAGCGGCATTTTTCACCGATCAAATGGGTCGACATCGGAGCAGACGTTTACTTTACCACCGTGGACGGTGTTGTCTACCACTACATTGTCACCAACCGGGAGACTGTGGAACCCACACATATCTCGCGCATGATCGACAGCTCACAGAGTGACTGGCAGCTTTCCCTGTTCACCTGCAACACCGGCGGCCAGACGCGGTGTGCAGTGCGGTGCAGGCGAGTGGAGAACTGAAGATACAGAGTGGAGTTTGGAGGGTTGGGAGTGGAGCTCTAATCAGAGTGGAGTTTGGAGAGTTGAGAGTGGAGCTGTGATCAGAGTGAAAACGTCAATAACCACACGGAAAAAGTGTGGATAACGTGTGGATAATGTCCATGAAAAAATATTGAATCATTGCAAAAAAAAGTTTATAATGTAACCCGATTCAGACGTTAAAAGTATCTTGTGTAACCATGACGGTAACCCGCTCCTTGTATAATCAGGGCATACCATACGAACCCTGTATTCAGCATAGGAGTGTGAGAGAAATGGAGAAGCACAAGCAACAGGAAAGAAAAAGACATTCCGGCCCGATACCGCATGAAGGGAGGGGCGGGGTGAGAACAGATCCTTTGGAAAAGACGATGAAGTGCTTTTTGATCAAAGGATCGAGAACCGCTTTGGGGGTTTGCAGACAGAGATTTATTGGAGGGGAAACTTCCGGAAAGGAAAAAGCTATGAAGAATGTAAAGAGAATGATGGCATTCGTTGTTGCTATGATTATGGTAGCAGCGATGGGGGCAACGGCATTTGCAGGGACAATAAGTGTAACGAATGTTCTTGAAGGTGAGACATATACCGCTTACAAGATTTTGAATTATAAGGATGATGGCGATCAAGGGAATGAACGTGCTGTATCCTACTATTTAACAGCTGCTGAGTATTCAAGCATTGGCAGTGTACTCGAAGCAGCAGGTTTTGCTTTCACTGGTTCCTCTGATGGGACACAGTACTCTGTAACAAATGCTGCAGATATTGATGTTGCAGCAGCGGCGGCATATTTGGGAAGCCATACGGCGGATCTGGGTAATGCATTAGGTAAGTTTACGGCTACTGGTCAGAGTGGGGAAGCGACCTTTACGGACTTACCCACTGGTTACTACTTTGGAACTTCATCTGCCGGTACTTTGTGCGCTCTGCATG
>JAGCAV010000087.1 GCA_017652545.1 Lachnospiraceae bacterium | reverse complement strand
GTGATCCACGACGTTAGATAGCAGGACTTTCGGCGAAACCATTAGCCTGTTGGTACCCAATCCACGAATAACAGACTGGCCAAATGCCGGAAACTGTTAAATCAGGGCTCCTTCCAGATGCTGTCAGGGAAACAATGTGATTGGCAAGAGGAAAAAGATTGTTTTTATCTCTTGACAAAGGTCACTTCATAACAGCCTGGCGGAGTGGGCCGTGGCCCTGCCCGTCCGGGGGACGGGCGTTTAGGGCGGACCGGAGCGGAGCGTAGACCGAGCGCGAAATCAGCGGTGCGACTGCGGTTATGATATATGAGCGAATGCCGCCCGGGAAACCAACCAAAACTCATAAAAACGGGACCAGAGAACAATTCTCTGATCCCGGCGAAGTATCTTCTTCAACTGATCCTGTGACAGCCTAAGCAAGCGCCCCGAATATGATCTTGAGGATGAACAGGACAGCCACGACCCATGTGGCAGCCCCGATCTTTTTGGACCTGCCTGTTGCGACATGCAGGATGACATAGGACAGGATACCGAACATGATGCCGTCGGAAATGCTGTAGGCACATACCATGAAGATCAGGGTCAGGAACGCGGGGATTCCTTCTGTAAAGTCGGTGAAGTCGATCTCCGTCACGGGTGTGATCATCATGACACCGACGAGGATCAGCGCCGGCGCGGTTGCCGCGCTGGGGATGGAACCGAACAGGGGCTCCAGGAACAGGGAGGCGAGGAACAGTACGGCGACTGTCACAGCCGTAAGACCTGTGCGTCCGCCCTCCGCCACACCGGAGGCGCTTTCAACGAACGTGGTGACGGTTGAGGTGCCCAGCATGGATCCGGCTGTGGTACCGATCGCGTCAGCCAGGAGCGCCTGTTTGCATCTGGGAATGGATCCGTCCTCACGGATCAGGCCGGATTTTCCGGCGCAGCCGATCAGCGTGCCTACTGTGTCGAACAAGTCAACAAACAGGAAGGTGAACATGATGATGACAAAATCGAAGATCGCTTTTCCTGAAGAAAAGATGTCCTTGAACGCGAACTGCATGAAGTAAGGAGCGGTCGGCAGGTATGAGCCGCCGGCGTACTGCGTTACGCCGAAGGGGATGCCGATGATGGTCGTGGCAATGATGCCGATCAGGAGAGCGCCCTTGATCTTCATGACAAGAAGAATGGATGTAATGATCAGACCGATGATGGCAACGCCTGACGGTCCCTTGAACCATTCGAGATTGAGTGCGGAAGCGGTGGACGGGTCAGGCACGACGATCCTCGCGTTCTGCAGCCCGATGTAGGCGATGAACAAGCCGATACCGGCGCCGATCGCTTTTTTCAGACTTGGGGGAATGCTGTTGACGATCGCTTCCCTCACATTGCACAGTGTCAGGACGAGGAAGATGATGCCCTCGACAAAGATGGCGGAAAGAGCCCATTTCCATGAGTATCCCATGCCTGTGCATACGGTATAGGCAAAGAATGCGTTCAGACCCATGCCGGCGGACAGGGCGAAAGGAAGATTGGCGACAAGCCCCATGATCAGAGTGGCGAGAGCCGAAGCGATGGCTGTGGCGGCAAACACTTTTCCGAAATCCATGCCGGCAACAGACAGAATGCCGGGATTGACTGCCAGGATATAGGCCATGGTCATGAAGGTCGTGATCCCTGCCGTGATCTCCGTTCTGACATTCGTTTTTCTTTCTGTCAGTTTAAAAAATGAATCCATAGATATCCTCCTTTCCTTGAGGGAACCGCTGCCCGGAAAAGGGCTTTCTTTGTGCATGGAAACGCTGATGTGATCGGTGTTCCTTAAGAAAATCATAGTACAGAAACCGGCGAAAAGCAATTGCAAGTTGAGGGGAAAATGCCTCGGGTTTACCTTTTGGGATTTCTGTATTATAATACTCTGTTGTGCTTTGGGTTTTCGGTTACAGCGGTGCGCTGCGGGGCTTACCCGCAGGGCGGAACCGTTTTCAATATACATAAAAATGACATGGATGATACGATCAATATGGACGAAATGAGAGTGAATCAGACAAATGAAACGGCTGGCAGCAGTCCGGGAAACAGACTTGGAATAGACATCGGTTCCACAACGGTGAAGATCGCCTTTCTGGACGGGGAAGACAACCTGCTGTTCTCTGATTATCAGCGCCACTTTGCCAACATACAGGAGACGCTCTCCGAGCTGATCAAAAGATGTATAGAAGTGACAGGGGATGAGGAAGTGGTGCCGGTCATCACCGGTTCAGGCGGCCTGACGCTGGCGAGCCATCTGCAGACCACGTTTGTGCAGGAAGTCATTGCGGTGTCTTCTTCCCTTCAGCATTATGCGCCGCAGACGGATGTGGCCATTGAGCTGGGCGGCGAGGATGCCAAGATCATCTACTTCGAGGGCGGCAATGTCGAGCAGCGCATGAACGGAATCTGTGCCGGCGGCACCGGTTCCTTTATCGATCAGATGGCATCCCTGCTGCAGACGGACGCTATGGGTCTGAATGAATATGCCAAAGACTACAAGGCAATCTATCCGATCGCGGCCAGGTGCGGTGTGTTTGCCAAGACGGACATCCAGCCGCTGATCAACGAAGGGGCTACCAAGGAGGATCTGTCTGTCTCCATCTTTCAGGCGGTCGTGAACCAGACCATCAGCGGCCTTGCGTGCGGCAAACCCATCCGGGGGCATGTTGCCTTCCTGGGCGGTCCGCTGCACTTTCTCTCGGAGCTGAGAAAGTCCTTTATCCGAACACTGAAACTGGATGATGAGCATACCATCTACCCGGAGAATTCCCATCTGTTCGCCGCCATCGGAAGTGCGATGAACGCGCCTGAAAATGTGCAGCGTGTGAAGCTGTCCGAGATGGTCACCCGGCTGGACGGCAGGATCCACCTGGAGTTTGAGGTGGCCCGCATGGAACCGCTGTTTGCGGCCCAGGAAGACTACGATGAGTTTGTGGACAGGCAGAGCGTCTACAATGTGGCCACGGCGGATCTGGCCACCTACGAGGGAAAATGCTTCCTGGGAATCGATGCCGGCTCCACCACCACCAAAGCGGCGCTGGTGGGAGAGAACGGCGCGCTGCTGTACTCTTTCTACAGCAACAACAACGGCAGCCCGTTAAAGACCAGCATCCGCGCCATGCAGGAGATCTATGAGCTTCTGCCCCCGACTGCGAAAATCGTGTATTCGTGCTCCACTGGATACGGTGAGGCGCTGATCAAGGCCGCTTTCCTGATGGATGAGGGCGAAGTGGAGACCGTGTCCCACTATTACGCCGCCCAGTTCTTCGATCCGAATGTGGACTGCATCCTGGACATCGGCGGCCAGGACATGAAATGCATCAAGATCAAAAACGAGACGGTGGACAGCGTGCTGCTCAACGAAGCGTGCTCTTCCGGCTGCGGATCCTTTATCGAGACCTTTGCCAGGTCTTTGGACTACACCGTACAGGATTTTGCGAAGGCTGCCCTGTTCGCGGAGCATCCCATCGACCTGGGTACCCGCTGCACGGTGTTCATGAATTCCAAGGTCAAGCAGGCGCAGAAGGAGGGGGCGTCCGTGGCGGACATCTCCGCCGGCCTGGCGTATTCCGTGATCAAGAACGCGCTGTACAAGGTCATCAAGGTATCCGACGCCTCCGAACTCGGAAAGCATATCGTGGTGCAGGGCGGCACTTTCTATAACGATGCCGTGCTGCGCGCTTTTGAGCGGATCGCGAACTGCGAAGCCATCCGTCCGGATATTGCGGGTATCATGGGTGCCTTCGGTGCCGCCCTGATCGCCAGGGAGCGCTGGCGTGAGGATGTGCCGACCACCATGCTCACGATCGATCAGATCAATGCGCTGCAGTTTACCACAAGCATGGCCAAGTGCAAGGGCTGCACCAACCAGTGCCGCCTGACCATCAACCGTTTCTCCGGCGGCCGGCAGTACGTGAGCGGCAACCGCTGCGAGCGGGGAATCGGCGGCAGGAAAAACAAGGACAACCTGCCGAACCTGTTCGATTTCAAGAACAAGCTGCTTTTCTCCTATGAGCCGCTGCCCGATGACGAGGCGGTACGGGGAAAGGTGGGTATTCCGCGTGTCCTGAACATGTATGAGAACTATCCGTTCTGGTTCACGTTCTTCACGGATCTGAAATACAAGGTGGTGCTTTCTCCGCCGTCCACGAGGAAGATCTATGAGCTGGGCATCGAATCCATTCCGAGCGAGTCGGAGTGCTATCCGGCCAAGCTGGCCCACGGCCATATCGAATGGCTGATCCGGCAGGGCCTGAAGTATATTTTCTATCCCTGCGTGCCCTATGAGCGCAACGAATTCCCGGAAGCGGGCAACCACTACAACTGTCCGATTGTGACCTCCTACGCGGAGAACATCAAGAACAACGTGGAGAGTCTGCGGGCCAATGACGTGACCTTTGAGAATCCGTTCGTGGCTTTCACCAGTCTGGAGACGGTCACAAAGGGCCTGCTCGAGGCATTCCCGGATATTCCGCAGATCGAGCTGATCTCCGCTGTGAAGCATGCCTGGGAGGAACTGGAAAGAACCCGTCAGGCCATGTACGACAAGGGACAGGAGACCATCAAATATCTGGAGGAGACCGGACGCACGGGCATCGTGCTTGCGGGCCGGCCGTACCACATCGACGCGGAGATCAATCACGGCATACCGGAACTGATCAACTCCTACGGAATTGCCGTGCTGACGGAGGATTCTGTTTCAAACCTTGCGAATGTGGAGCGTCCCCTGATCGTTCTGGACCAGTGGATGTATCACTCCAGGCTTTACGCCGCGGCGAATTATGTCAAGACCAGGGATGATATCGACCTGATCCAGCTCAATTCGTTCGGCTGCGGCCTTGACGCAGTGACAACGGATATGGTGAACGACATCCTCTCGGATTCGGGCAAGATCTACACCTGCCTGAAGATCGACGAGGTCAATAACCTCGGTGCAGCCAGGATCCGTGTACGGTCCCTGATCGCTGCGCTCCGGGTGAAAAAAGAGCGCGGCGCTGTTCGTGAGATCAAACCGGCCAACATTACACCGGTGGTCTTTACGAAACAGATGAAGAAGAATTACACGCTTCTGTGTCCGCAGATGTCGCCGATCCATTTCTCCCTGCTCGAGGCAGCTTTCCGCTCCGGCGGTTACAACCTTGAGGTAGTGGGCGAGGATGAGCGCGGTGCTGTGGAAATGGGCCTGAAATATGTCAACAACGATGCCTGCTATCCGTCCCTGATCGTGGTAGGCCAGATGATGGATGCGCTCCTTTCGGGGAAATATGACCCGGACAGGACAGCCATTCTCATGACCCAGACCGGCGGCGGCTGCCGTGCCTCGAACTATGTGGGCTTCTTCAGGCGGGCTCTGCGCAAGGCCGGCATGGAACAGGTGCCGGTGGTATCCCTGAACGTGAGCGGCCTGGAATCCAATCCGGGCTTCAAGATCACGCTGCCGCTGCTGAAGAGGGGCATGTTTGCGATCGTGTTCGGCGACATCTTCATGCGCTGCCTGTACAGAATGCGTCCTTATGAGCTGGATAAGGGAAGCGCGAACGCGCTTCACCGGAAGCTGGAAAAGAAGTGCATTGATTTCCTTGGCGGAAAGCGTGTATCCTTCCGCGGCTTCAGGGACCTTTGCCGGGAGATCATCCAGGCCTTCGATGAGCTGCCGATCAGCGAAGAGCGAAAGGCAAGAGTCGGAATCGTCGGCGAGATCCTGGTCAAGTTTGCACTGGCAGCCAACAACCATCTGGTTGAACTGCTGGAGACGGAAGGCGCTGAGGCGGTCATGCCGGACCTGATGGATTTCCTGCTTTACTGCTTCTACAACCAGAATTTCAAGGCTGAGCATCTGGGGACCAGGAAGAGCACGGCGACGCTTTCAAATCTGGCGAACGCCTTTCTGGAGCAGGTCAGAAAGACTGCCCGCGAAGAATTTGAAAAGAGCCGTCATTTTGATCCGCCTGCAAGGATCGAAAACCTGGGCGACATGGCAAAGGGCATTGTTTCCCTGGGCAACCAGACCGGCGAAGGCTGGTTCCTGACCGGCGAGATGCTGGAACTGATCCATGCCGGCACGCCCAACATCGTCTGCACCCAGCCCTTCGGCTGCCTGCCCAACCATGTGGTGGGCAAAGGCGTCATCAAGGAGATCCGGCGGCAGTACCCGGAAGCCAACATAGTAGCCATCGACTACGATCCGGGCGCCAGCGAGGTCAACCAGCTCAACCGGATCAAGCTGATGCTGAGTACGGCCAATAAGAATTTAAAGAAGACTAAACTCGAACAGGCAGGCTGACAGGCCGAATTGTGCGTGGCTGATGCATGGTGAGAGTGCGAAGCACGGAACCATGCGTGGCTTCTGTTGAACATATAAAAGCTGACAGGCCGACAAGCC
>JAGCAV010000086.1 GCA_017652545.1 Lachnospiraceae bacterium | reverse complement strand
ATGCAGCGCTTTCATCTCTTCACGAAAGTCCCGGACGCAGGACAGCACCCGGTCATATATGGCCTCCCCATGCTCATTCATCAATTTCACGCACTCATCCATGCCGGCCATCAGCACATAGCTGGGTGAGCTGGTCTGATAGACGGCAAGAAAGCGGCGAAGTGTTCCGGGCCTGATCAGATCCCCGCCAAGGAGCAGCAGGCCTGTCTGCGTCAGCGACGGAAGTGTCTTGTGCAGACTGGTGATCACGAGGTCGGCACCGAGAGAGACGGCATTTTCCGGAAGCTGAGGGTGCAGCCCGAAGTGTGCGCCATGCGCCTGGTCAACGATCAGCGGGATGCCGGCTGCATGGGCGGCATCAGCGATCGCGCCGACATCGCTGACCACTCCGTCGTAGGTAGGCGATGTGATCAGGACGGCTTTTGCGCCGGGATGATCTTTCAATGCCTGTCTTACCTGCTCCGGGCCGATCCGCCCGCAGATCCCGTATTCCCCGAGAAGAGCGTCCATCTCCGGATACAGCCACACAGGTCTCGCGCGGTTCAGGTACAGCGCGTGGCAGACAGCCTTATGGACATTCCTCGCGCAGAGGATCTCCGGACCGGATCCGTCCCCGCCGCACAAAGCTGCCGAGACCGCCGCCAGGATTCCCGCCGTACTGCCGTTCACCAGATAGAAGGCTTCTTTCGCGCCATACAAGGCCGCTGCCCTTTCCTGGGCTTCTTTCAGAATGCCTTCCGGATGATGAAGGTTGTCGAACCCGTCGATCTCCGTGATATCGATGCTGAAGGGATCAGTCATGCCGCCCAGCCGGCGTTTATGTCCCGGCATATGGAACGGGTAGGAATCTCCCGCACAGTATATCTTCAGCTTTTCATAAATTGTCTGGTCCTTCATGTGTATGCTCCCCGGGATCGAATCCCTTATGTGAACGGCCGTGGCAAAAAACAGTGCCTTCTGTCCTCCATATTAACAGAACCCGGTTTTGCATTCAAACCGGGTTCTGGATAATTGACATGATTGTTTTATTTTAAGCCTTCCACATTGATACCGAATGTTTCCAGCTTCACAATGACTTTTTTGATCTCCTGATCCAGGACAGGATTTTCTGCCCCCTCCGGCTGTGCCTTTTTGATCGCCCACAGCATACTGAATATGTCTATAACAGTGTTCTGAATTTCAAAAGACTGCATCTGTTCCTCCACACACTCACCCCCTTTGGGGAGAGTATAGCATAGTCCATATCCCTGCTCAAGCACCTGCGGCCGCCAGCAGCTTCGCATAGCAGGGAACCGTGTCGAAGTCCTGAAACAAGCCGCAGGCCACAATCGCTTACAGTAGTTTTTTCACTGTCTCTTTATTTATCCTGTCTGCAGATACTGCCCCCGGACCGGAAGTGCCTGTTTGTTTCCGTGATATATTCCATGACACACTCACCCATGACAGATCATACCGCTCCCGGTATTACAACCGTTCGCCTTTTTTCGCATTCCTGTTCACTCTCCTCAGGCATCTGCAGATCCGACCACCCCCTCTTTTTATTGATTTTGTTTGTGCTCATACTGTATGTGCAACACCATCATAGCAAATTGCCGGGCGGGAATCAACCTCTTTTTGTATATGCTATGTGCTCTAATTGTATTAATGGGGACAGACAGAAAGATCTTATATGTTCGCAAAGAGTTGCGGCAGGGGGAGGGGCGCGTATTTCCTTGTAAAAACAGGGACTGCCGCGTACGACAGTCCCTGCTGGTAAAATACCCTATTCTGTTTTGATCAGCCTTAGAACTTTCCTGCCTTGGCAGCTTCCTCGATGGAAACAGCGGTCGCAACCGTCATGCCGACCATCGGGTTGTTGCCTGCGCCGATCAGACCCATCATCTCAACGTGAGCCGGAACGGAGGAGGAGCCTGCGAACTGAGCGTCGGAGTGCATACGGCCCATGGTATCGGTCATACCGTAGGAAGCGGGACCTGCTGCCATGTTATCCGGATGCAGGGTACGGCCTGTGCCACCGCCGGAAGCAACGGAGAAGTACTTCTTGCCGGCCTCAACGCGCTCCTTCTTGTAGGTGCCCGCTACCGGATGCTGGAACCTGGTCGGGTTGGTGGAGTTACCGGTGATGGAAACGTCCACGTTCTCTTTCCACATGATGGCAACGCCTTCCTGCACGTCATTCGCGCCGTAGCAGTTGACCTTCGCGCGGGGTGACTCCGGATCCTTGGAGTAGCACTTTCTGAAGACTTCCTTCACTTCGCCGGTGAAGTAGTTGTATTCAGTCTCAATGTAGGTGAAGCCGTTGATGCGGGAGATGATCTGTGCAGCGTCTTTTCCAAGACCGTTCAGGATAACGCGCAGCGGTTTTGTACGGACCTTGTTGGCCTTCTCGGCAATACCGATCGCGCCTTCAGCAGCTGCGAAGGACTCATGGCCGGCCAGGAACGCGAAGCACTCGGTGTCTTCTTCAAGAAGCATCTTGCCCAGGTTGCCGTGGCCAAGACCTACCTTACGGCGGTCAGCAACAGAACCCGGAATGCAGAATGCCTGCAGGCCGATGCCGATGGCGGCAGCGGCGTCAGCAGCCTTGCGGCAGCCCTTCTTGATGGCGATGGCGGCGCCTACGGTATAGGCCCATTTTGCGTTCTCGAAGCAGATCGGCTGAATGCCTTCGATCAGGCTGTAAACATCAAGGCCGGCAGCTTCGGTGATCTCTTTGCACTCTTCGATGGAGGAGATACCGTACTCCTTCAGTGCGGCAAGAATCTGAGGCTCTCTTCTTTCATATGATTCAAATAATGCCATGGTTTTCTTCCTCCTCTTCCTTACTCATGTCTCGGATCAATCTCGCGAGCTGCATCAGCAACTCTTCCGTACTGTCCTGATGCCTTCTTGACTGCTTCGTTCGCATCCATGCCGGATTTGATCATTTCCATCATCCTGCCGAGCTGTACATACCTGTAGCCGATGATCTCATCGTTCTCGTCAAGAGCGATCTTGGTGATATAGCCGTCGGTCAGCTCCAGATAACGGGGGCCTTTTGCCAGTGTGCCGTAGGTCGTACCAACCATGGAACGGGTTCCCTTGCCCAGGTCCTCAAGGCCGGCGCCGATCTGCAGGCCGTCCTCGGAGAATGCGCTCTGGGTTCTGCCGTAAACGATCTGGAGGAACAGCTCTCTCATGGCTGTGTTGATGGCATCACACACAAGGTCAGTATTCAGCGCTTCAAGAATGGTCAGACCGGGAAGGATCTCGGCGGCCATGGCTGCGGAATGGGTCATACCTGAGCATCCGAGCGTCTCCACCAGTGCTTCCTGAATGATGCCGTCTTTCACGTTGAGGGAAATCTTGCAGGCACCCTGCTGCGGTGCACACCAGCCGACACCGTGTGTATAGCCGGAGATGTCCTCGATCTTCTTAGCCTGGACCCATTTGGCCTCTTCGGGGATAGGAGCTGCACCGTGGTGCACTCCCTGTGTGACAGGGCACATGTTTTTCACTTCTGTTGAGTAGATCATATTTTCCTCCTTATAGATGCTTATGAAGTAACTCAAGCTTCATAAAACAATGTTCTGGGGCAACCAATAAAAGTGTAATAAAAATCTTACCATAAGCGCAGGGGATTCGCAACAATCCGTTTCTTACGCCTCGCTGTCAAAGATCGTTTTTTTCTGCATTTTATCCCCGTATGTCTCCTTCCAGACCTTGTGGGGATTTGAGGCATCGTAGGCGGACAGCGCGTCCTGATCCATATCGATCTCGATCATCAGATCATACCGGTTCGGCCTGTTGATGCAGCAGGGCTTTACCTCTACGCCGTGGATCCCGGGCGTTCCCAGCAGTTCATTAAACAGAGCCGTGATCTCCGGCACTTCTGCCTTCCAGTCAAAGTCTTCCACAAATTTCGCGATGATATAATGTTTCATTTTCTTCTCTCCAAATTCTGCACGGAGTCAAACTCCACTCTCAACTCTCCAAACTCCACACTTTACATTATCCCCACAGGTCTCTCAGGAACTTCACCGAAGCTGCCGCGTCCGCATCCAGCCGGCTCTCCAGCTGGTCTGCCGGTGTTCCCTTCAGGGGATCGTGCCAGATCTTGATCTGGCTGCCCACGGTGCCGCCCTGGCGCACAAAGGGTTCCATGACCACATCGCCGTCGTAGCCGATCTCATGCAGCGCCTGCCCGATCTCGGCCCAGGGAATCCTGCCGCCGGCATGAGGCGGTCTGCGGTTGGCTTCTCCCAGGTGCACATGCCCGAGCTTGTCTCCCGCCAGCTTAATGGCATCCGTGAAGGAATCCTCCTCAATGCTCATGTGGAACACATCCAGCATGACCTTGACGTTCGGCCTGTTCACTTTATCCACGTAATCAACGCACTCTTCGCAGATGTTGATCAGGTAGCCCTCAAAACGGTTCAGGGATTCCATGCCCAGCGTGAGGTCATATTCCGCGGCGATATCTGCCAGTGTGCGCATATTCTCTATGCTCCTCTGCAGGTCGCCTGCCTTGTCGATCGGCCGTGAATAATCTACCGGCCAGTAGGAATACAGGCCGCCGCCCAGCTTTTTGATGCCGGCCAGATGCAGCTTTTTGAACATGGCTTCGTATTTTTCAAAAGCTGCCTTCACGATCGCCGGATCCGCGGAAGAGATCTCATGTTCCGCATCGGGGCCATATCCGCCGGTCAGCCTGATGCCGTTTTCCTCAGCCAGGGCTTTCAGGCGGAGCAGATATTCGTCGTCCAGCTCCAGGATCTGCTGTGCGGGAATCTCCAGGATGTCAAACCCCAGCCGTTTCACCCTCTCCACAAACGGGATGCAGTCCGGATCCCATTCCGTCAGCCAGTAGGGATAGTAAATACCGTATTTCATAAACCCTCCTT
>JAGCAV010000085.1 GCA_017652545.1 Lachnospiraceae bacterium | reverse complement strand
TGCGGACCGAATGATCCTGAGGGCGGAGATCATCCTGGCGCCGATTGTCACCATTTTCGTTTTTGCGCTGGCGGCCGGGATGATCAGACTGGGGTGATCGGATGACGTGGAGGGATTTCATGAAGATGCTGATCGCCCTGGCTGAGGTAGCGGTGATCCTGGCTGTGATTGTGTGCTGCGTCAGACTGTTCTGAGGAGGTGAAAGAGTGAGCAGGCAGAAGATCCGCACGATGCTGATCAATATGGCCACAGGATACTGGGATGATCGGAGCAGCAGCAAAGTGCCGGATGAACTGAAGGTCATGTTTGATGATGGTACAAAAGCCATGTACCGACGGATCGTTGAACAGCCACATCCGTCGTTCGTGAAAGCGATCGGGAACATCCGTACCGGATACAAGTACGGATATGTCGGGAAACATGCAAAAAAATGACCGGCGGTGCTGGAACACCGACCGGCCTGCGAAGAAAGGATTGCGTGGTTATTATACCACAGAAAGGAAAATTGAACAATGAGCGAAACGCACTGGAAAAGACTGATCAATCCTAACTATCTGGGTGCTTACAGCCTGGACAACGGCCAGGACATTGTGCTGACCATCGGAACGGTCCGGAATGAAGTAATCACCGGAAACGGCGGCAAGAAAGAGGAATGCATTGTCTGCCACTGGCAGGAGAACGAGAAACCGATGATCCTGAACCGGACGAACTGCAAGACAATCACGAAGATCACCGGCACGCCGTATATCGAACGCTGGGCGGGCCACCGGATCCAGATCGGCGCGGACGTGACCACACTGGCCGGGGAAAAGGTCGAGTGCCTGAGAGTTCGGAACACCGTGCCGGAGGACGTTGAGATCCCGTGCGCGGAGTGCGGACAGATGATCCGGCCCGCCTTCAAGATGGGCGTCAGCCAGTTTGCCGCGTGGACAAAGAAGAGGTTCGGGAGCCAGCTGTGCGCGGAATGCGCCCAGGCGAAGAAGGAACAGGAAAAAGCGAAGGAGGCGGAACAGGATGCAGCTGAATGAACAGAACTATTTCAGCCGGGAGGCGGATCAGGCGTTTTTCAGCGCCAGCCAGATCAAGAGTTTCAAAAAGTGCGAAGCGGCCACGATGACGGCGCTCCGCGGGGACTATGTCCGGCCCATGAGCCAGGCGCTGCTGCAGGGGCAGTTCGTGGATGAGGCGCTGACGGGGGATTTTGGAGAATGGGCAATGCATCATCCGGAGATCAGCAAGCGGGACGGGAACCTGAAGGCGGAGTTCATGCTGTGCCAGGAGATGGTAAGCCGGGCAAGGCGGGATCCGCTGTTCATGAGCTTCATGGATGGTGAGCACCAGGTGATCCTGACGGCAGACCTGTTCGGCGTTCCGTTCAAGGCGAAATTCGACGTCCTGGGTCCGGACAAGATCGTGGATTTGAAGACCGTGAAGGACCTGAGCGCAAAATACCTTCCCGGACAGGGCCGGGTTGACTTTGCGACCGCGTGGGACTGGCCGCTCCAGATGGCAATCTATCAGCAGATCTACGAAAAGGTTGAAGGTGTCCGGCTGCCGTGCTATCTGGCGGTGATCACGAAGGAAACACCGGCGGATATCCGGCTTGTGCAGATCGAGCAGGAACGGATGGACGCGGAGATGGCATGGCTGGAGCAGGCGCTTCCGCGGTACGAGATGATCAAGGACGGCGCCATCGATCCGGAACGA
>JAGCAV010000004.1 GCA_017652545.1 Lachnospiraceae bacterium | reverse complement strand
GGTCGTGCTGGAAGAGCCCGCGGAGCGGGTGGTTGCGCTGACTGCCGCAGACTGTGAGATCCTGTATGCACTGGGTGCCGGTGATCTGCTTGTCGGCAGGGGAGAATACTGTGACTATCCGGCTGAGGTGTTTGATGTGCCTTCTGTGGAATCGGGGTATGAGACCAATGTGGAGGAGATTATTGCGCTTGAGCCGCAGGTGCTGCTGATGGGAACCATGGCGCAGAGCACGGATGTGGTGGACCAGCTTGAAAAAGCCGGCATACGCGTGGTCGTATCTGACGCCCAGAACATTGAGGGAACCTATGAGGCGATCCGCATGATCGGTCAGCTTGTGGGTAAGGAGACAGAAGCGGAAGAGATCGTGGACGGGATGCAGGCAGGCTTTGATGAACTGGCGGACCTGGCGAAGGAAGCCGAAGGGGATTCAGGGAAGGCGTCATCTGTTTACTTTGAAGTTTCCCCGCTGGAATACGGCCTGTGGGCAGCCGGAGAGGGCACGTTCATGGACGAAGTCGCGGACCTGATCGGACTGGAGAATATTTTCAGCGATGTAAACGGCTGGGGTGAAGTGTCGGAGGAACAGGTCCTGGAAAGAAATCCGGATTATATCGTGACCATCTCCATGTATTTTGGGGAAGGACCGACGCCTGAGGAGGAGATCATGGGCAGAAGCGGCTGGGAAAACGTGACTGCGGTGAAAAACGGTGCCATCCTGAACCTGCAGAACAACGAGCTCTCACGTCCTGTGCCCAGGCTTGCGGAAGGAGCAAAGATGCTCTATGAATTTGTCTACGGGGACGGGGAAGAAGCGGCTGAAGGCATGACAGAGTGATCAACCGGTAAAGGAAGAACAGGCATACCCATGAAACAGAACAGGGAAGTTTTTTCGCTGCGGCACTATCTGCTGTTCAGCCTCATCACATGTCTGACGGTGGTCGTCTGTGTATGCCTCGGTTCCGTGAATGTTCCGTTTGCGGCAACGCTTCGCATTATCGCGGGAAAGATCATGGGCAGCATGCCGGAAGAGACCGGAACCTGGCAGTCGATCATCCTGACGGTCAGGCTGCCAAGGGTATTGTGCGTGGCCATTACCGGGGCAGCGCTGTCTGTCTGCGGCGGAGCCATGCAGGGACTGCTGAAGAACCCGCTGGCTGACGGCTCTACACTGGGCGTCTCCTCCGGCGCGGCACTTGGCGCGGCGGTTGCGATCGCCTTTGAGATCACGGTTCCGGCGCTGCCTTTTTCGGGTGCCATGATCATGGCCATGCTGTTTGCGTTTCTTTCCCTGGTGCTGATCCTGACGCTGGCCTATCGTCTGGACAATTCACTGAGTACGAATACCATCATTCTGATCGGTATCGTGTATTCCATGTTCGTGTCCAGCATCCTCTCGCTGGTTCTCACCTTCGCTTCGGATAAAGTCAAAAACATCACTTTCTGGACGATGGGTTCTCTGGCAGGGAGCGGATGGCAGAGTGTGCTGATCTTATTCGCTGCGCTTGTTGTATTTGGCGGGATCATCCTGACCATGTGCACGGAACTGAACGCGTTTGCCATCGGGGAAGACAATGCCCGGAATGTCGGCGTCAATGTGCGCAGGGTGCGTCTGCGTGTCCTGATCCTGGTCTCATGCCTGATCGGCGTATGTGTTTCGGTTGGCGGATCGATCGGATTTGTAGGCCTGGTAACGCCCCATATCGTCAGGATGATCACGGGACCGAATCACAAAAAACTGCTTCCGGCATCCATGTTTGCAGGTGCGGTTTTTCTGATGCTCGCGGATCTGACGGCCAGGATGCTCCTGCGCCCGCTGGAACTGCCCATCGGTGTGGTGACCTCCTTTGTCGGTGCGATCCTGTTTGTCTACATTTTCTACCGGACAAGGACGGTGAACAGATGAGTCTGCTGGAAGTTGAAAACCTGAGGGTCAGCTATGGTGACTATGAAGTGCTGAAGGGAATCAGCTTCAGCCTCGAAGAGGGACAGTGGCTGATGCTCATCGGACCGAACGGTGCCGGGAAATCCACCATCGTGGGCGCGATCTCCCAGGGCGTGGGCTATACAGGGTCGATCAGGTACCAGGACCGGCCGATTCGTGAGTATACAGCGATGGAGCTTGCCCGGAATATCGGTGTGCTGGCACAGAATCACTATGTCGGCTATGCTTTCTCGGTCAGGGAGGTCGTTAACCTTGGAAGATACGCCTACAGCGGCGGACTGTTCAGAAAACAGGACGCCGACAAGGAGGGAAAGGTCGAGCAGGCCCTGGAACGGACCGGCCTCACGCAGCTGGCGGATCATTCCGTACTGGAGTTGTCCGGAGGGGAACTCCAGCGGGTGTTCCTGGCACAGCTTTTTGCCCAGGATCCACGGCTGCTTGTTCTCGATGAGCCGACCAATCATCTGGACATTGTCTATCAGCAGCAGGTGTTCGACCTGGTCAGGGAATGGATCACACTGCCCGGGCGGGCAGTCATTTCCGTCGTACATGACCTGAGTCTGGCGAGGGCTTACGGCAGCCGTGCACTCCTGCTTGCCGACGGAAAGAGCCTTTCCTACGGAGAGATTGAAGAGGTGTTCTCAGAAGATAATCTGAAAGAAGCGTATTCGGTTGATGTCTGTCAGTGGATGAGAAAAATGCTGCGTCAATGGGATAATTGTCATTAGGCTAGGAGGCAGGGAAGATGGCATTGAAACTGGAAAAATGTGTATTGGGTATTGAATTCGGCTCAACCAGGATCAAGGGTGTGCTGATCGATGAAGACCACAATGTGGTGGCATCCGGCGGATTTTCCTGGGAAAACCTGATCGAGGATGGTGTGTTTGTCTATCATCTGGAGGATGCCAGAGCCGGTCTTCGCGCCTGCTTCAGCGCTCTGCGGCAGGATGTGCAGGAAAAATTCCATCAGCCTCTGACAAGGGTCCAGGCCATCGGCATTTCCGCCATGATGCATGGATACCTGGTGTTTGATGAGAACTGGAATCAGCTGGCACCGTACCGTTCCTGGCGCAATGTCATAACCGGGCCTGCCAGTGAGGAACTGACGGAACTGTTCAGGTTCAATATTCCCCAGCGATGGAGCGTCGCCCACCTGTACCAGGCGATCCTGAACGGCGAGACCCATGTGAAGGATATCGCTCATCTCTCCACGCTGGCTGCCTATATCCATCATCTGCTGACAGGCAGGAATGTCGTCGGGATTGATGAGGCTTCAGGCATGTTCCCCTATGACGATTCGATCAGGGATTATGATCAGGAGAGAATGGGGCTTTTTGACCGGCTGGTGGAGAAATACCATTTTCCGTGGAAACTCCGGGATCTGCTTCCGGAGATTCTGATGGCAGGCGAGTGCGGAGGAGAACTGACACCCGAAGGAGCAGCGCTGCTTGACGAGACCGGGATGCTCGAAAGCGGGATCCCGCTTTGTCCCCCGGAGGGAGACGGCGCTACCGGTATGGTGGCGACCGGCGCGGTGGTGCCCCGGACCGGCTGTGTGTCCGCCGGGACCTCGGGCTATGCCATGATCGTGTGTGAGAAACCGCTGAAGGGGTATGACCCGAAGATCGATGTGCTGATGACGCCCACCGGAAAGACGATCGCTTTTGCCCACATCAATACCTGTACGCCGGAAATCAATGTGTGGGTGAACCTGATGGCGCAGTCCATGCGCCTGATGGGGATGGAACCGGATATGAACGAGCTGTTCACAAAGCTCTTCCGGGTCGCGATGGAGGGAGATCCTGACTGTGACGGCTGCCTTTCCTACAATTATTTTGCCGGAGAGCCCCTGACGGAGACGGATATCGGAAGACCGATGTTCGTGCGCCTGCCCGAGAGCAGGGTGACGCTGGCTAATTTCATGCGCGCGCAGCTGTACGGCGCCATTGCCACCATGAAGTTAGGTGTGGATTTCCTGAATGAAAAGGAACATGTGGAAGTGGATTCCCTGATGGCACAGGGCGGCTTTTTCAAAACGCCCGGCGCGGGGCAGCAGATCCTGGCAGACGCGCTTCACACCCCGATCTCGGTCATGTCCACTGCCGGGGAGGGCGGTCCCTGGGCCATGGCTCTCCTTGCCGCATACATGGCCAGAAAAGAGGATGGCGAGAGCATGGAGTCGTATCTGGAGAAGAAAGTCTTTTCAAAGGCAGAGAGCGTCACGCTGAATCCCGATCCGGCCGGGGAAGCCGGGTTCGAAGCATATGTGAAGCGGTATAAGGAAGGGCTGGCGGCGCAGAAAGCCGCGGCGGCGATCGTATAAAAAGGAGGAAGGCATGAAAGCAGCAGTATTTTACGAGCCGGGTGTGGTGAAGGTGCAGGAGTGGCCGGATCCGGAAGTGACAGGCGATGAGGTGCTGATCCGGGTCATGGCATCAGGTGTCTGCGGAACGGATCTGCACATCTTTGACGGCGCAAAAGGCGCTTCCGAGTGTTATCCGCCTGTGGTGCTCGGGCATGAATTTGCCGGGGTGGTGGAAAAGGTCGGACCGGACGTAAAGTATATCAGGACCGGGGACCATGTGACCGTCGATCCCAACCGGGGATGCGGCGTGTGTCCTGCCTGCAAGGCCGGAAAGCCGCATTTCTGTCCGGATATGTTTGCCACGGGTGTGGGCGGTGACGGCGGTTTTGCCGAGCTTGCAAAGGCAAGGGAGGAGCAGGTCTACCTGATCGACAGGGACATCCCCTTCGAGCAGGCGGCCATGTCCGAACCGCTGGCCTGCGCGATCCACGGCATTGACCAGGCACAGATCAGGACCGGAGATACGGTTCTGGTGATCGGCGGCGGGACGATCGGCCTTCTGATGGTACAGCTGGCTAAGATGGCGGGAGCCGGTACGGTCATCCTGTCCGAGCCGCTGGAAGCCAAACATGAACTGGCCAGGCATGTCGGAGCGGATTACTGCATCAATCCCCTGAAGACGACGCCTTTTGAACTGATCGAACAGGAAGGAATCGGGGGGATCGATGTCTCGATCGAGTGTGTGGGCAGGACAAACACCATGCAGGATGCCCTGAAGTACGTGAGCCGCGGAGGTCATGTCCTGCTTTTCGGCCTGACCCCGCCGGACGCTGAGATCCCCTTAAAACCGTACGAGGTATTCCAGAAGGAACTCATGATCACATCATCGTTCGTGAATCCCCACACACAGGGACGGGCCGCCGCCCTGGTGAACTCCGGGAAACTGAAACTGTCCGAACTGATCTCGGAGCGGCTGTCCCTGGATGAGATGAACAAGGCCTATGAGATCCGGGGCAGAAACGGAAAAATGATGATCTTCCCGAACGGACAGGGATGATGTCCTGTCCCGGCAGGACTGTTTGATCGAGGAGAGATGTTTATGAACCATACAGATCCGAAAACAGTGCCGACCTTCACCCTCTGCAGCGGGGAAAAAGTCCCTGTTGTGGGCATGGGGACATTCGGAAACGACCGGTTTACGCCTGAAGAAGTGGCAGCCGCCGTTAAAGGGGCCGCGCTTGCCGGATACCGTTTTTTTGACTGCGCTGCCGCGTACCAGAATGAGGCACAGATCGGCAGAGCCCTGCAGGAGGCGATGGCTGAGGGCGGGATCGGCAGAGACGAACTCTTTGTCAGCTCCAAGGTCTGGAATGACATGCACGGACGCGGCGACGTGCTGATCGCGCTGGCCAGAACGCTGAAGGATCTTCGGCTGGATTACCTGGACGGCTACATGGTCCACTGGCCGTTCCCGAATTATCATCCGCCCGGATGCGCCCGTGACTACAGGAATCCGGATTCCAGACCGTTCCTGATCGATGAATTCATGGAAACCTGGGCGCAGATGGAGAGGCTGGTGGATCTGGGGCTGGTTCGCCATATCGGCGTTTCCAACATGACGCAGCCGAAGCTTGATGCATTGCTTTCCCGCTGCCGGATCAGGCCGGAATTCAATGAAGTGGAGCTGCATCCCGGTTTCCAGCAGCCGGACCTGTTCGATTACTGCGCCGGACAGGGGATACTCCTCATCGGGTTCTGCCCGCTTGGGTCGCCGACAAGGCCGGCCCGGGACAAACTGCCGGAGGATGTTTCCGTCATGGAGATTCCCGAAGTGGTCCGGATCGCAAAAGAACATGGAGTCCACCCGGCACTGATCTGCATCAAATGGGCTGTACGGCGGGGCCATATGCCCATACCGTTCTCCATATACGAACAGGAATACACGGCGAATCTGCGCTGCGTGACCGGGGAACCGCTGACGGATGAAGAATTTGAATGCCTCACACGCTGTGATACCGGCAGGCGGATCATCAAGGCCCAGAATTTCCTGTGGCCCGGCGCGAAAGGCTGGGAGAACCTGTGGGATATGGACGGTGAGATCGATCTGACCGGCTGGGACGTTTCATGATTTTGGGGTGTGACAGGTAAGATGAAACTGAAGGTATTCCAGAAGGGATTCAACTATTCCCAGGACGGGAGAGGCAACCGGCTGATCTGGCATCTGCAGGGCTGCAACATGAAGTGTCCCTGGTGCGCCAACCCGGAGGGGATGGCGCCGGAGGGGGTGCTGATGACAGATCCCGACTGGCTGAATGAGAGCTGCTGCCCGATGGGGGCTGTCCGGAAGGAGAACACCGGTCAGGAAGAGGGTCTGTCCCCGCCCGGGAAATGGGTCCTGGACCGCCGCCTGTGCCGGGACTGCCGGGAAAAACCGTGCATCCGGGGGATGCGCCAGAAGGGGATCCGGCTTTCCTGTGTGGAGATGGAAGTGGCGGATATGCTGACGGAGTGCGTACGAAGCACGGCGATGTTTTTTGACGGCGGCGGCGTGACGCTGACCGGCGGGGAGATGTCGCTCCGGTTTGAGGCTGTCAGGGAATTTCTGGAAGGACTCGGGAATGCCGGCATTCACCGCTGTGTGGAGACAAACGGATCTCATGTAAGGTCACGGGAGCTGTTCGGGCTGGTGGATGAGTGGATCATGGACCTGAAACATGTTGACAGCCGGAAGCATGAGGCCTGGCTTGGCATCGGCAATGAGCAGACCATCGATACGCTCCGGGCAGTGACCAGGGAACATCCGGATGTGCTGATCCGCATTCCGCTGATGCCCGGGTTCAACGACAGCAAAGAGGAAGCGGAAGCGATCGCCGCTTTTCTGGCGCCGCATGCCGGAGGAGAGCGCCGGGCCAATGTCCGTGTGGAAGTCCTGACCTATCACGAGTTCGGAAAGGGAAAATGGGCGCAGTGCGGCATGGCTTACCGGATGAAGGGCGGAAGGATACTGCCGCAGCAGAGAGCATTTCTGGAGGAACAGCTTGGAAATGCCGGAATACAGGTTGTGAGGACGTAAGACATAAAGCACCCGCGCAGCTTGGGAAAAACGTTTTCCTGCATGGTTTTGAGGAGGAAAAACAGATGAGGATCCAGGAGATTTATTCACCGGAGGAGATCACGCAGCTCGCGAAGGACCGGTTCTTCGAGGAGCGCGCCTGTGATCATCTGGAGGGCTGGTTTCTCGCAAGAGAGATCGCGATGGAGTGTGACGAGAGGTTCAAGGACGAACCGGACTGTATCCGGATCGCGAAGACCCAGATTGAGACGGCAAAGCGTATCCCGCTGACGCTCGGAGCGTATCATCTGCTTGCCGGAACACAGGATGACGCGTTTGCCCGTTCCTACGCACTGATCAATCCGGCTTTTACGGTTGATTCCTTTGCCGGCTACTGTGATCCGGTGGCTGTGTTTGGTGACATCGAACCGACATCCGAGATCAGCGCGGAGCGGATCGCGAGGGCAAAAGCCTATTTCTCGGAGAATGATTTCGCGAAAGCCCTGACGGCTGCCTACGATCCGGTAGAGAAGTACACAAAGGAAGCTGTCTTCTTCATCGAGCAGGTGACGGGACATGTGATCCCGGATGTGCGCCCGATGATCCGCAGGGGCGGTATCGCTCTTCAGCAGGAGATCTCGCTGAAGCAGGCGCAGACGGATGACCCGGATAAAAAACAGTATTACGAGGCGATGAAGC
>JAGCAV010000084.1 GCA_017652545.1 Lachnospiraceae bacterium | reverse complement strand
GCGTGACAATGTCGAGAACATGTACACGCAGTATGAAGCGCTGGGGCCGAACAATGTGATCAGCGACATCTACAACAAGGTCCGGGAGCTGCCGGCAATTCCGCCGGAAGCACATCCTATGGAAGCCCATGCTGTACAATGAAGGAGGAAAATCACATGAAGATGAGCAATAATGTATACGACGTCCTGAAGTTCATCGCGCAGATCGTCCTGCCGGCGCTGGCTACCCTGTGGGCCGCCCTGGGCAAGATCTGGGGATGGCCTCTGGTGACGGAGATCACGGCCACCATCTGCGCGGTGGACACGTTCCTGGGCGCCCTGCTCGGGATCAGCTCCATGCAGTACGCGAAACAGGAAAAGCAACCGCCTGACGGTGAATAAAGCAATGCCCTGGGAGAAATCCCAGGGTTCTTTTTTTATGCTCAAAAGACATTTTGATTGCTTATCAAAGTGTCTAAGTATCGAAAACCTGCCAAAATGCAACTCGGTAATAACTCGGTAGTAGACCCAGAAAACGTGGGTATACAGGGGCATTTTTGGCTTTTTGGCTGAAGGCATAAAAAAACCCCGGAGCCTTGATTTGTAAGGCTTCGGGGAAGTGAGCCCGGCGGGATTCGAACCCACGACCTTTTGATTCGTAGTCATGGCAGAATGACGGAAAATAAAGGGTTTGAGGATGTCCTCTCGGTATTAACTCGGTAGTACGCCCATTATCAGCGGTCATTTTATCGAGTCGACGACCGCCTTCAGTTCGTCCAGATCCGCGCTCTGGTAGGCCTTCTTCGTGAAGTTGTAATCCGTGTGGCCCATCAGGCTGGCCTTCTCCACGTCCGTGCCGGCGGCGTTCTTCAGCTTGTTGCTGAAGGTATGCCGCGCTCCATACGGCACCTTGCCAGCAGCGATGCCCAGGCGCTCGCACATTGGCTTGAAAATACTCTCCCTGAGGTAGTTGTCGGTCATCTGCTTGAAGCCCTGGAAGGTGGCTTCCTTGCCTCGTGAGAAGGTGTACTGCGGGAAGATCAGTTCCGTCCCGGGAACATACAGCCGGGCCCGAACGATATCCTCGATCTTCTGATGGACCGGCATCGTCCGACCGCGGCCGGCGTCGGTCTTTTTCCCCTCGATCAGGAACAGCCGGCCCTCGTGCTCGATGACCTGGTCCTTCCGGAGCTCCAGCAGCTCGCCGGGCCTGTAGCCAAGATAGGCGAGGACGTAGATATACTCCGCATACCGCTCCGACCCGATGGCCTTCCGGAACTTCTCGACCTCTATGTCCGTCAGGGCGTCCCGTTTGATGGACTTCCCCTTGCCGGTGTACAGGTTGGCGCTCTCCACCTGCGTGACAATGTGCTTGTCCATGGCGTACTTCCACAGGAGACCGGCCACAACCTTCATGTTTTGATGGGTGCGCTTTCCGCGGGGACATGCGTCCATGCAGGCCTGGAGCTCCGCTGCGGTGATCTCCGTGATCCGCTTCGTGTACAGACTTCCATAATAGTGGAAGGCGGCACGGTAGCCGTTCATTGTGGAAGCATCCACCCGTGGAGAATAGAATGGCTCCCACTGATCAAACACTTCCTGGAGCGTGAGGAACAATTCCGGAGCCTGGCTCTTCTGATCCTTCAGCGTGGCACAGTAAGCCAGGGCATCCTCTCGGCGCTTGAATCCGCCTTTGGTCTTCTTGATCGGGATCTTCTGCTTCCTGTTCTCCGGATTCTCCAGGTCAAAGGGCGGGAGATCTCTGTACCCGTCCACGACCTGGGCGACCCAGTAGCGATGCACCGGGTCCCAGTACGCGCAGCCGGTTCCATTCCCGCGGGACTTCTGCCGGCGGGCTCTGCCGGGTGACATTTTTCTTCCGCAATACGGACAGAAGGCGAAGCCGGAATCGGAATCTTTTCGGCATTTTGGACAGATCATTGAATGGCCTCCCTGTTCAGGATTTTGAACAGATACAAATCTCCATCCGCCTGGAAGGCAATGGACACTTTTTCTTCTGCATCCAGCGTATTATATGCGATGAGGCGCTTTTCCTTTGCGTTGTTCTCATAATAATATGAGATGACACTTGTTACCTTAAACGGCGCAATGGATGATCCGAATATGTCTGCGGCAAAAACGCTCGCGCAGCGGTTTGCTACGCTGATCATCGGAACGAAGTCTGTTTTGCCCGCGTAAATATGGATTTCATCTAAACCGGCTGTAAGCATTTGTTTGCAATTCGGGTCCTTAGAGTACAGGAGGATTTTTGCTTCTTCATTCTTATCAGCAGTGAACCACGCTACAAAATATCCTTCCCATTTAGTCCAGGCGTTGGGCTTATCTAATGCTGTGTATGGAGACCCAAGCGGTGCTTGTACTGCATTATATTTGTTGATAAAATCTTCCATTGTCATATCCAGTGCCGAAGAATAATCAGCCAGGGCGAGCGCCGGCAGGGCCAACGCCAGGATCAGGATGATGGTGATAAGTTTCTTCATGGTTCGGCCTCCTTTTCTAATTGTCTGACAGGTCTGCCGGAGCCGATGTGGCCCAGGCGGTAGTGGCGCAGCTCATGGTTTACAGTTTTCCTGCGTTCTTCGATTGAGTCGCGCTGGTTGATGTAGATATTCGCGTTTCCTTCCGGATCTTCCCGGAGGACACCGTGGACACCGTAAGGGAGAAGAACTTCCCGGATAATGATCTCGCCATCATATTGCATGGTACCACCTCCACGAAATCATCATAGGGAATGGGATGATGAAAAAACCGGACATCATGAGTCCGGTCCTTCCATCGACTTCAGGACGGCGACCGCGGCGCGGATGGCCTCCGGTTTTGCATTCCTGGCCAGCCGGAAAAGAATCTGCTGGTCCTCGCTCACGGCTTCCAGTTCTTCCTCTACCGGATCTCCGTCCATCAGGTATCGTGGAGTGGTACCAAGGACTTCTGCGAAAGCGACAATTTTTTTCTGAGAAATATCCACCTTGCCGCCTTCAATCTTCGTGATCATTGACCGGTCGCTGTAGCCCATCGCCCTGGCCAGATCGTCCTGGGACATGTTGCGCTCCATCCGCAGGTCCCGGATCCGTTCGTACATTGTTTTCATCTGTTCTGCCTCCCTCTGAAATGCATTATATTATAGAAGTGAAAGATATTCAACATTTTTTTGTAAATCTGTTGACAATTATTCAGCAAAAGCGTATATTGTGTATGTGAATTTAATTCAGCACAATTGAAAGGAGGGTAGCACGATGACGGATACCGAGAAGCTCAACGATGCGATCCGGGAGGCCGGGATCAAACTGGACGCGATCCTGAAAGCCACGGGAATCAAATCCTATGCAACGCTGAAAGGCCGAATCAACAATGAGACCGAGTTCACGGCCAGCGAGATCAGCGCCATTGCGGACTTGTGCAGGATGACACCTACGCAGCGCGATGAGATTTTTTTTGCCGTGAACGCTGAATGAAATTCAGCAGAAAGGAGAGAAAACGTATGGATATCAAGACGCAGACAGCTGTACGCGAAATCGTGAAGAACAACCTGACGGAGATACTCAGCAATTACTTCACAAAGGATATTGTCAGGAGAATTTCAAATGAGGTTCTTTCCGGCGTCGAGTGGGATCTCGGAAACATGGAGGAAAAGTGATCATGGACGAAACGCTGCGGAAGGTTCGCCAGGATCTGAAGGACTGCGCGAACGAACTGTGCCTTCATTGCGGGAAGTACCACTTCGAGCACGAAGGCGCCTGCGCCGGCTGCAAGTGGCTGGCTGTGAAGAGGATGGAGGTCGATCAGGATGACGATGGATGACATCAAGGCCATGAAGGACGACTGGCTCACGCCGGCAACAGTGGCAGGAGTGCTCCGTATGAACACTGGCCGCCTGATCGAGTACGCCAGACAGGGCCAGCTTCCGTTCCCGGTAGTGATCAGCGGGAATCGGGTCAAGATCAGCCGGCGGGGATTTCTCCAGGCTTATGGATACGGAGACGATGAGGAAAAAGCGGTCACGCTCACACAGGACATCAATAAGAGGATCGACATCCTGAGTGAACTTCTTGAAAAGATCCTCGAAGAGATTGCGAAATGGAGGCGCGGGTTATGAAGGGCTACAGGACATTCAAGACCACGATGGGCCACAAGATCCGGGTGCGGATGAGCGAGGAAGAAATCGCCGCCCGGTGGATCTACAGGTTCGTGCTGGTGACCGCGCCTTTTGTCGGCTCTGTTCTGCTGATGACCGTATGGATGGCGGTGGGGAGATGAAAAACTTCTTTGACAGCGAGTTG
>JAGCAV010000083.1 GCA_017652545.1 Lachnospiraceae bacterium | reverse complement strand
GGTATCGCCTTTTTTGATCTTCATCATCTGATAAGTACCTCCATTACAATACTTCCGGAGCCAGAGACACGATCTTCATGAACTTTTTGTCACGAAGCTCACGTGCTACCGGTCCAAATATACGGGTCCCTCTCGGCTGCAGGTCATCTTTGATGATGACAGCCGCATTCTCGTCGAAACGGATGTAGGAACCGTCGTTCCTGCGAACGCCCTTAACGGTACGGACAACAACTGCCTTTACCACGTCACCCTTTTTAACAACGCCGCCAGGTGTTGCATCTTTGACAGTCGCAGTGATGATGTCGCCAATACCTGCATATCTTCTTGTAGAGCCGCCCATTACGCGGATGCAAAGGAGTTCCTTCGCCCCGGTGTTATCAGCAACCCTGAGTCTGGTTTCCTGCTGTACCATGCAAATTTTCCTCCTTTAATATTATTTCGCTTTTTCGATGATCTCGACCAGTCTCCATCTCTTGTCCTTGGACAGCGGTCTTGTCTCCATAACCTTTACGGTATCACCGATCCGGCATTCGTTGTTCTCGTCATGAGCCTTCAGCTTGTAGGTTCTTTTCACGATCTTCTTATAAAGCGGATGTCTGACATGATCTTCCACCGCCACAACAATGGTCTTATCCATTTTATCGCTGACGACCTTGCCGGTACGTGTCTTTCTAAGATTTCTTTCCACGGAATTTTTCTCCTTTCTTGCGACAGTAACGCCAATCATTCAGCAGCCTGGGTCTTCTGGGTGATAACGGTCTGGATCCTGGCGATGTTCTTGCGAACCTCTTTGATCCGGCTTGTGTTATCCAGCTGATTGGTTGCGTTCTGGAATCTCAGATTGAAAAGTTCCTTCTTGGCAGCTACCAGCTCGTCCTGCAGCTCAGCAGCCGATTTTGTCATAAGCTCTTCTACGAATTTATTACTCTTCACTGTTATCACCGCCTTCTAAATCTGCCTTGGAAGCGATTTTGCACTTGCAGGGCAACTTGTGCATAGCAAGACGCAGAGCTTCGCGAGCTGTCTCCTCCGGAACGCCTGCGATCTCAAAGAGCACGCGGCCCGGCTTCACAACTGCTACCCAGTACTCGACTGTACCTTTACCGGAACCCATACGGGTTTCAGCCGGCTTTGCTGTGATCGGCTTATCCGGGAAAATCTTGATCCAGACTTTACCGCCACGCTTGATGTAACGAGTCATGGCAACACGGGCAGCCTCGATCTGGTTTGACTTGATCCAGCAGGGTTCGGTAGATACAAGACCATACTCACCGTAGGTGATCTTGTTGCCGCGAAGGGCTTTACCCGCCATAGAACCGCGGAACTGTTTACGACGTTTTACTCTCTTGGGCATTAACATTATTTATCGCTCCCTTCTTTCTTAGACGGAAGTACTTCGCCTTTGTAGATCCATACCTTAACACCGACCTTGCCATAAGTGGTATCAGCTTCTGCAAATCCGTAGTCGATGTCTGCTCTCAGTGTCTGAAGCGGGATCGTGCCTTCGCTGTAGAACTCGCTGCGGGCGATATCGGCACCGCCAAGACGTCCGGACACGGCGGTCTTGATGCCCTTGGCACCGGCCTTCATGGTCCTGCCCATGGTTGATTTCATAGCACGGCGGAAAGAAACACGGTTCTCCAGCTGCTGAGCGATGTTCTCAGCCACAAGCTGTGCGTCTGTGTCAGGTCTCTTGACTTCCTTGATGTCGACAAGAACCTTTCTGCCGGTAAGCTTTTCAAGCTCTTTCTTAACCTTCTCGATCTCAGCGCCGCCCTTACCGATGACAACACCGGGCTTCGCTGTATGAACGATGACCTTAACTCTGTCAGATGCGCGCTCGATCTCGATATCGGAGACGCTTGCACCAGACAGTCTCTTTTTCAGGAATCTCCTGATATCCGCATCTTCCTTCAGATATGCGGCAAAATCAGCATCAGCGTACCATCTGGAATCCCAGTCCTTGATGATACCGACTCTTAAGCCATGCGGGTTAACTTTCTGTCCCATGATTGCCCTCCTTATCTCTCATTCAGCACGATGGTGATGTGGCTCATTCTCTTTTCGATCCTGTAAGCCCTGCCCTGTGCTCTCGGCTGGATGCGCTTCATCGTCGGTCCCTTGTTTGCGTAGCATTCTTCCACGAACAGATTGTCACGGTTCATGCCGTTGTTGTTCTGTGCATTCGCAATTGCGGACTTCAGAAGCTTTGCGATCAGCTCGGACGCATATCTGGGATTGTAGGTGACGATAGCCAGGGCTTCGTCAACGCCCTTTCCGCGAATGGCATCCAGTACGAAGCATGCCTTCTGAACTGATACTCTTGCGTAGGATAACTTTGCGGAAGGTCTGGTATCCTTCTGCGCATTTCTTTCTCTCTTGATCTGCGATCTATGTCCTTTTGCCATAGATGTCTCTCCTTTCATTCTCAGGCGGGTCTTCCCGCCCGCAGCGCCCTCCCCGGGCGAACTACCGGATAAGCCGGGCTTATCCGCGCGCGGGCTGCATGGATCCCTTTTCGGTCCATACAGCTTCGTGCGTTAACCGGCCCTCCTTTCGGTCGGGCCTCCGGAGTTACCTGTTATCTGGATTTCTTTTCATCCTTGCCATGACCTCTGTAGGTCCTGGTGCTGACGAACTCGCCGAGCTTATGGCCAACCATATCCTCAGTCACATATACCGGAACATGTCTTCTTCCGTCATGAACAGCGAAAGTATGTCCGACAAATGAAGGGAAGATGGTGGAACGGCGAGACCATGTCTTGATGACGCTCTTTTCGCCGGAAGCGTTCATCGCGTCTACCTTTCTCAGTAAGCTTGCATCTGCAAACGGTCCTTTTTTAAGTGAACGGCTCATATTTTCCTCCTCAATGACCTATTACTTTCCGTTACGTCTTCTTACGATCAGCTTAGTGGAAGCCTTGTTCTTCTTCCTGGTCTTCAGACCAAGAGCAGGCTTGCCCCACGGAGTGGACGGGCCCGGTCTTCCGATCGGAGCGCGGCCCTCACCGCCGCCATGAGGATGGTCGTTCGGGTTCATAACAGATCCGCGGACTGTCGGACGAATGCCCATGTGGCGCTTTCTTCCGGCCTTGCCGACGTTGATCAGGTTGTGATCGCCATTGCCTACAACACCGATGGTCGCTCTGCAGACAAGGGGAACCATGCGCATCTCGCCTGAAGGCAGACGCAGTGTGGCGTACTTGTCTTCTTTCGCCATAAGCTGTGCGGAATTGCCCGCGGAACGGACAAGCTGGCCGCCGTGCTTCGGATACAGCTCGATGTTGTGGATCAGGGTACCTACCGGGATCTCGGAGATCGGGAGGCAGTTGCCGACTCTCACTTCAGCTTCCGGTCCGTTCATGACGGTCATGCCGTCTGTCAGGCCTTCCGGAGCCAGGATGTAGGACTTTTCGCCGTCTGCGTAGCAGATCAGAGCGATGTTGGCGCTGCGGTTCGGATCATATTCGATGCCGATAACCTTTGCCGGGATGCCGTCCTTGTATCTCTTGAAATCAACGATCCTGTATTTTCTTCTGCTTCCGCCGCCATGATGTCTGACGGTGATCTTGCCCTGGTTGTTACGTCCGGCATTCTTCTTCAGAGAGACCAGCAGGCTCTTCTCCGGATCCTTTTTGGTGATCTCGGAGAAATCAGAACCGGTCATATGCCTTCTTGAAGGTGTATATGGTTTATAAGTCTTGATTCCCATGACTTACTGCTCCTTTCAATATTTGTCATCACGCTTTAATGCGTATAGTATGGGGTATGATTAAAGGCCCTCGAAGATCTCGATCTCTTTGCTTTCCTCAGTCAGGGAAACGATCGCTTTCTTGCTCTTTGCAGTGTAACCGAACTGCATGCCCCTTCTCTTTCTCTTGCCGCCGATATTCAGGGTGTTGACCTTTTTCACTCTGGTACCCTCAAACATCTTCTCGACAGCTTCTTTAATCTGGGCCTTGTTGGCTTCCGGATGAACGAGGAAGGTGTACTTCTTGTCTGCCATCTCATTCATGCTCTTTTCAGTGATCACGGGTTTTAAGATCACATCATAATATTTCAGATCTGCCATTATGCGTATACCTCCTCGATCGTTGCCACAGCATCCTTTGTCAGGACGACCGTGTTGTACTTCAGGATATCGAAGACGTTGATGGTATTCGTCAGGGCGGTCTTCACGTCCGGGATGTTCCTGGCTGAAAGAACCACGTTCTGATCATTCTCATTCAGGACAACAAGAGCCTTGTTCAGGTTCAGTGCCTTCAGAACATTCTCCATGTTCTTTGTCTTGATCCCGTCAAACTTCAGTTCATCAAGGACAACCAGCTTCTTCTCATTAACAGCATTGGTCAGAACGGACTTGAGGGCCAGCCTCTTTTCCTTCTTGTTCATCTTGAAGCTGTAATCTCTGGGAACGGGAGCGAACACCACACCACCGTGTGTCCACTGCGGAGCTCTGGTTGAGCCCTGTCTTGCATGGCCTGTGCCCTTCTGTCTCCAGGGCTTTCTTCCGCCGCCGGAAACCTCTGCACGGGTCTTGGCTTTCTGTGTGCCCTGGCGGTTGTTTGCCAGCTGCTGCACTGCCGCAAGGTGAACGAGATGCTCGTTGATCTCTACGCCGAATACCGCATCGCTCAGTTCGATGGTTCCGACTTCCTTGCCTTCCATATTATAAACAGATACGTTTGCCATCTGTATGATCCTCCTTATCTCACGAATTTCGCGCCGTCATTATTTACCGGTCTGGGTGGTCTCTTTCAAAGTGACCAGAGACTTCTTC
>JAGCAV010000082.1 GCA_017652545.1 Lachnospiraceae bacterium | reverse complement strand
GGATTGCCCTCATGTCCGACCAGGGTAAGGCGGTCCCGTTCACCGCCGCAGAAGACATGGATCACTTCTCCGTCAAGCTGCGTGTACAGATCATAAATGAACCCGTTATCGACGGTTCCGATCATCATTTCATCATATCCGTCGCAGTTCAGATCGCAGAATGCATATCCGAACACCGCGAACGGTTCCGCTTCGCTTCCGACAGGCAAGCCGTACACATAGGAAAAACCGTCCTCCTCAAATCCCGCCGGTTCTTTTCCCTCCTGAAGATCAGCGGCCATCAGGTCCAGGATCTCCATGTAGATCCCGGTCGTATCCACTTCCTCCTGAGGGATATAGGTGCCTTCGACCGCTTCCAGGCTCGGAACGATCTGCTCCCTGAACGCATCCCGGATCTGTCCGTAATGATCGACACTGTCCTGGTTTTCGAAATCAAACTGAACATCAGAAGGATAGACAAGCACGACGTCCAGTTTCGATCCGTCATCTTTCTGAATGATTCCTCCCCGGCGGTAATTGGGTATCATCCCGTATTCACTGACACTTTCGTACAGTTCAATGCTCCCCACAAAACCGCCATACTTTTCATGAGAAATCTTTTCATAAAAGGAAATGCTGTCTGAACCGGTTTCCGTGTCACAGATCTGTGCGATCTCCTCCGGAACCGTAACGGAAAACAGGTCGCAGGAAACCGTTTCCTCCTGTCCCCATGCAAGAACTCCCATCCCGGCTGCCATGGCCAGGGTCAGCATTGATACCATCCATCTCTTCTTCATCCCGTTTCACTCCTCCTTCTCAGGGTCTGCCGTACCGGAACTGCCGGTCCCGTAATTCTTTCACAGTATAAAACAGATCCGGTTTTCAGTCCTGCACAAGAATGCGAAGATATGCCGTTATTTCATTAAACAAATTCATAAGCAATTCTGAAGTCCCCTCCCGCAGCCTTTACGGAAGCCATTGCCCCGCTCACGACAGGTATCATGGGAGGCATATGGCCGATATCAAGATCCATGATCACCGGCACGCCGTATCCGGCCAGAAGGTCTGTAACCGCACGGTACTGGTCCAGATTCATCATTTCCTGTCCGAAACAGAGCGGCCGGCCGATCAGAAAGCCTTTTACATGCTCAAACCAGCCGGCATGCTGCATCTGCCAGACTGCCCGCCGGATCCCGAACACATTCAGGTCACACGCTTCCAGGAACCAGATGAGCCCGTCATCGCGGTACCGTTCACTGAAACTCCTTACTCTGTCATACTTTGTTCCAAGCAGGTTGACCAGAATATCCATACACCCGCCGGTCAGCCGGCCGGAGATCTCAACCGGATCATCCGTGGGCAGAAGCTGTCTGCTGCCCTCCCCATCAGGCGCGTAGACCCGGATCCGCCTGGTTTCCGTTACATGATATGGTTCCAGGGGATGCTCTTCATCCTTCAGTGATTCCATCTCAAACAGCGGATAGCCTGTAAACACCGTCTTCTCCCCGTGAAGCAGCGCCCAGGCGTCTTCAACAGCCTCGTGCCAGGGCTCCATCCCGAAAGAAGGCGCGCAGGGTCCATAGATCGAGGCCATGTCACAAAGGGTGTTCAGCAGGAAAGTAAAATTCGTATTATCTGAATACCCCATATACCACTTCGGCCGGGCATTCCGGATCCGCTCAAAATCCACATGATCCAGGATCTCACACATCAGCTCTCCCCCGCCGCAGGAAATAAGCGCCTGGCTTTCCTCCGAAAGAAAGCCTTCCGTCAGTTCCTTTCCGCAGCTTTCGGGGCTTGCGCTGATGCCGATCCCGCTCCCCTCATACACATTCGGTCCCAGAAGCGTTCCGTGTC
>JAGCAV010000081.1 GCA_017652545.1 Lachnospiraceae bacterium | reverse complement strand
GCCCTCTCCCGGATGCAGTCCGCCAGTCCGGAGGACCGGAGCCACTTCAGATCCCCGATCGTATTCTTGGAACCGGGAAGGATGATCACGTCCGGATCGTACATCTCTTCCGGCGCACTGATATACCGGACGGAGACATCCGCGATCTGCTCAAACGGATCAAAATCAGTATAGTTGGAAATATGCGGAAGCCGGATGACGGCAATGTCAAATGTTCCGGGACGCCGCTTCTCAAACCGGTCGCTCAGGGAATCCTCGTCGTCCAGCCGGATATCCATGTACGGCACCACGCCGGCGACCCTGGTATTCCCGCGTTCCTCCAGGATCCGGACGCCTTCGCCGAAAAGGTTCCGGTCCCCCCGGAACCGGTTGACGATCACGCCCTTGACGCGCGCTCTCTCCTCCGCCTCCAAAAGCGTTAACGTACCGATCAGCTGCGCAAAAATCCCTCCGCGGTCAATGTCTCCCACAAGAAGCACCGGGGCGTCGATCATTGCGGCCAGCCCCATATTGACGATATCATCCTGCTTCAGATTGAGCTCCGCGGCGGAACCGGCTCCCTCCACGACAATGATATCCGCCATGTCCGAAAGCTTTTCATACGCTTTCAGAATGTCTCCGACAAATTCTTTTTTCCGCCGGAAGTACTCGGCGGCTTTCATATTGCCGACCACCCGGCCGTTCACGATCACCTGGGAGCCCGTATCGTCGGTCGGTTTCAGCAGAATCGGGTTCATACAGGAGAGGGGTCTGACCCCAGCGCATTCCGCCTGCATCACCTGGGCTCTGCCCATCTCCAGCCCCTCCTCCGTGATGTACGAATTCAGCGCCATGTTCTGCGACTTAAAGGGTGCGGTGCGGAACCCGTCCTGGGCAAATATCCTGCAAAGTCCGGCGGCCATCACGCTTTTCCCCGCTCCGGACATAGTCCCCTGGATCATGATGCATTTTGCTTTGCCCTTCCGGTCCGGCTTGCCGGTTCCGGTCCTGCTTTCATGACGTTTTGATGAATCCGGAAACCACGGGGAACTGCCCATCAGGGAGATATCCCGGCCGCCGAGGGCATACAGGTCCCTGATAAACGCTTCCGTCATCACTTCTTCCGGAGGACCGCATCTTAACACTTTGCCTTCGCCCACCGCCACGACGATATCCGAGATCCGCATGGCGATCTCCAGTTCATGGAGCGACATCAGCACTGCGATGTTCCGCTCGGAAGCCAGTTTCCGGATCTTGTCCAGCAGATCCAGCTTGTGGCTGATGTCAAGATAGGAAGTGGGTTCGTCGAGGAGCAGGATCTCCGGTTCCTGTGCAATGGCCCGTGACAGCATGATCCGCTGCCTCTGTCCGTCGCTGATATTGATAAACAGACTGTCCGCGATCCCGGCCGTATCCGTCCACTCCATCGCCTCCATGACGATGGCTTTGTCCGTTTCCGAGAGGATGCCCAGACGCCCCGTGTACGGATACCGTCCGACGCTCACCACCTCACGGCAGGTCATCAGTTCCGGTCTGGTGCGGTATGTCATGACCGCCGACACCGTTCTGGCCACTTCATCCGCCTTCAGGCTGTTCCTGTCCTTCCCGTCGATGTAAATCACGCCTCCGCGGGATTTCAGTTCCCCGGTCAGTGTTTTCAGGAGCGTGGTCTTCCCGCACCCGTTTGGTCCGATCAGCGTTACGATCTTACCCGGCTTCGCTTCCAGACAGATATCCGTGACCAGATCGGAAGTATACCCTGTATTCAGCTTATCTGTTGAAAGTCCCTTGTTCTCAGCCATAATCAAGTATCCCTCCGCATGGCGCTCCGTTTGCCCATCATGAAGATCACCACCGGTACCAGCAGCACCGCAGTCACAGAACTGATGCTCAGCTCCGTCGGAGCAAAAACATATCGCGCGATCGCATCACACAGAAGCGTCACGGCCGCTCCCCCCAGAAAACACGCGGGGATCATCACGCCCGGCGTGTCCGTTTTCATAAACGTTCTGACCAGATGGGGGATCGCGATGCCGATAAAGGAAATCGGTCCTGCAAAGGCAGTGACACAGGCCGCCAGCATGCTGGAAACCAGGATCAGCATGACGCGCAGCAGCCGGATGTTGACGCCCGCGCTTCTGGCATATGCTTCCCCGAGCCGGAACGCCCCGATCGGCTTGATCATAAAAATGCTCACCACGAGACATACGGCCACGATCAGCACGACGATTCTGATCTCATCGAAATTGATGCCGGACAGGCTTCCCTTGGACCAGTTATGGAGGTTCACAATATTGGAATCATCCGCGAATGTTACCACGAAATCCGTGATCGCCGAACAGATATATCCGATCATGATCCCGCAGACCACTAGAGAACTCCTGCTCTTGACCCTGACGGAAAAGATCAGGACCAGTATCATCGCGCAGATCGCTCCGGTAAAAGCGGAAAGGACCATGGCGCCCGCTCCGATCTCCCGCCCTTTTGACAGACAGAAGATCATGGTCAGCGCGACGGTCAGTTTCGCCCCGGAGGAGATCCCGAGCACAAACGGTCCTACGATCGGATTGCCGAAAAACGTCTGGAGCAGATATCCCGACAGTGCAAGCGCGCCGCCGAACAGGATCGCGCCGGTCATCCTCGGCAGGCGGATCCTGGTAATGATGCTGGTCTGCATCGCATCCTCATGCTTTCCGCACAGAATGGCGATGACATCGGAAACGGAGATGTCGACACTGCCGAGGACCAGATTGACCCATGCCAGCACGGCGATCAGGATCACCAGCAGTCCGAAGCCGATCATGTATCTTTTTCTGTTCATCCCGCTACTCCATCCTGTTCAAATATTCATAGCTGCCGTCTTCATCGTTCAGCGCGGATTTCAGATCCTGCAGGAACAGGGCCATACCGGTCATCTGTTGGAACAGATTCCGTTTCGTACAGAAGACGCGGTGCTCTTTGACAGCCTTGAAATCCGCAAAAAGAGGATTCTTGTCGATCAGGTCGTCCACCGAGGAGATCTCCCCCCCAATGGTACTGTTATAGATCAGGATATCCGCACCGGCCGCTTCCGCATAGAAATCCTCCATCTGGATATTCATGGTGGAAAGCGCATTTGAACTGCTCCCGGTATTCTGCGGAACATAATGTCCGCCCGCCATTTCGATCAGCTGTGTAATATAATCCCCGGACCTGCGTACATTCAGCATTCCGGAAGCAGCCACATGGAAAAAGGCAACCGTCTTCCCGGTATCCGGCTGGTCGCTCAGCATCGTCCCGATCATCTCCAGCTGACGGTCAAAATAGCCGGAGGCTTCCTCCTGACGGTCAAACAGGGCGCCGTACAGCTTGATCCATTCAAGCCTCCCCAGCGGGCTGGCTTCATAACTCGATGTCTCCACCAGGACCGGGATGCCGAGTTCCTCGAGCTTGGCCTTGACCGACGGTTCATGATAGATCATGGTATTTTCAATGGCAAGATTGCAGCCTTCCGACAGGATCAGCTCATAATCAGGCGCCCTGTATTTGCCGGCATAGATCAGCCTGCCCTCTTCCATGGCGCTGACGGCATCATCGATATACCAGTCTTTCTGATCCGTTCCGGACAGCCTGATCATATCCAGTGCGCCGCACGTGCAGACCAGGTCCATCGCCGACGTCGAAACCAGATAGGTTTTATCGAGCGGCTTCTGAAGGACGACCATATCGTCAGGCAGCCCGTCGGGAACGCTTTCCCCTTCCGGTACCAGCAGGAACCTGCCCGAATTTGTGATTGTGATCACGTCGTAAGGCCCGTAATGCCCGATCTGAAAGCCCGTCGCATACTTGAGCTCCTCAAATCCGGTCAGTGTAAGGCCGCATGCCTCCAGATCTGCATCGGAAGTTACCTGGACCGGAGGCAGTCCGGGATCCGTTTCCGGTTCTTCGCTCTGTGCCTCTTCCTTCCCGGCGTTCCATGTGATCACATACTCGATCTCATGCGGAACGCTCATGGCCACCGTGTCTCCGATCACCGTCAGCGGTTCCTCCAAAGATCCGACCGGAACATGAAAAGTGGACTTTCCGCCGGGATTCTCGTTTTCATACCGGATCCCGTCGACGATCATATAGTCATAATTGACGCTGCTCCAGACAAGCTCTGCCGTCAGTTTCCCGTCTGCTTCCAGGATCTCGACCGGAGACTCGATATACGCCTTTCCTGATCCTCCCTCAAACAGGATATCTACCGGAAATCTGTTTTCTTCAGACTTCTCAATAGAAGTAACCTCCTGCGAAGCGTAGGAGGTTACAGACATAACAGATAGTACCATGAACAGCAAAAGTATGGTTTTACGTATGAAATTGATTGAACTCATTTTCTTCTTTATTCTTCAGGCGAGGAAACCATGACTTTATGGTCGTACCATTTTCCTTTGGTTCCGATCAGCGCCAGATCGAATTCCTCATCCAGCGCCGGGACCGGAACGTCAAAGCCGTTGACCGTCTCCGTGAACCCGTCGTCATAGGTGACTTCGTCTTTGGTGGGCTCCAGGAGCTCTGCGCCGTCCTTCGCGGCATCCTCAGCCAGTCCGGGGAAAAGATTAAGGATTTTCTGTGATACAAGACTGATATGGACAGACATCTGTCCGTCTTTCACGGTGAGCACGCCCATATCGTCATATGCTTCATTCACCTTAAACATGGAGCTGTCCGTGGTGAATTTCACCTGATACTCTCCGTCGGGAAGCTCACTCACTCCGTTTTTTTTTCCGCTGCGCCGAGTTCCTCAAGCGCTGCTGCAGTGTGCGCACAGTACAGTTCCTGTACGGCACCGATCCTGCCCAGGCCTTCGATCTGGCAGTCAACGCTTTCAAATGCATCCGCTGCGGTGAACATGCTCTTCCAGGAATCCTCTTCATCTCCTGCCATATCGTTGTTGGCATGATCTCCGGCAACCACCATCAGCGGACGGAGGATCACTTTTGTATAACCGGCTTCCTTTACAGCCTCGATAATGTTCTCACAGGCTGTCTCCTCGGGCTCTCCTTCGACCGTGCCGATGAATACATTTGCATACCCCAGCGTTTCCATCTGTGTTGCCATCTGGCTGTAGCTGACCTTTGCGGTATGAGCCGTACCGTGTCCCATGAACACAAATGCAGTGCCGTCTTCCGCTGCGGCATCCAGTGAGTCGAAACCGGCAACTTTGACTGCCTCTTCCACGATTGCTTCCGCAACCGTCTGTTTGTCTTCGTTGATGACAGAAGCGTCGGCACCCACTTCGCCGAGCAGCGGTTCCGCGACAGCGACTGTTTCGAACTGATCTTCGTAACCGGCAAGGGCTTCCGTCAGCTCGTCATATTCCGCACCGTGCATCAGGTGTGTCGGCTGAACGACCAGATTCTTCACGCCGTTTGCGACAGCTCTTTCCAGTGCCTGATCCATATTGTCGATCTTCTCGCCGTCTCTGGCCTGAACATGATTGATAATGATCTGCGCCGTAAATGCTCTCCGCACGGACCAGTCCGGATTGGCCTCTGCGATCGCCTTCTCGACGCCGCCGATATCCAGCGCACGGCTGTCGTTAAAGGAGGTTCCGAAACTGACGACCAGGATCTCATTTTCCCCGATTTCATCTGCGTTTAACGGATCATCCGCTGAAGCATCCCCGGTATCTCTTCCAAAGTAATCCGGATCTGCATCCTCGCCTTCCACCAGTTCCTTCTGTTCGTCGGTCAGTGCATCCCAGGCAGCCTTTGCCTGCTCACAGAGCGCATCGGTATCCTCGGTTCTTTCCTGCACATAGATCGAATCGATCAGTGCCGCAACCTCATCGGCCTTTGCCTGATCGTCCTCTGCTCCAAAGGCCAGACCGGAAAGCAGTGCAATTGTCATAGATGCCCCGAGGGCTGCTGCCAGTAGTTTTTTCATCATGTTTCTCTCCTCTCATATACATCCTGTGAAAAAATAAATCGATATAGTAACAAAAAAACTCACTCCGTTTCCGGAGTGAGTAAAACATACATAAAGTGCGGGAATCCAAAATCCTGCAGAAACGGTACGATCAATTACTCGTGATCCGGATCAAAATCCTGTACCCGTTACACGGCAGGTTTCCTGGCTCATACATCAGCATGCTTCTGTCAGCCTTCCCGGGTTGCCCCAGTGACTTTCTGCGATACAACGAACAGAATTTCCGCTTTTTCAAATTCCGGTCGTCATAAATGACAGCAGCACTCCGTATTTACAGTGACGAGTTCGCACAGGCGTTTCACCTGTTTCCCTTTTAACCGTTGAAAACATCCTTCATGAAAATCCCCAGGACTGTTTTCGCCGGCACCGCACAACGCTTTATTTCATTTTATGAGAGAATTATACCACCGCAGTCTTTGCATTTCAATATTCTTTTGCCCTCTGACCGGCCGCCGCGCATCCTTCCGTTATGCTTCCCGTGCCTTTTTTGATGCGACGTAAGCCCGGATCGCCCTGCAGGCAAACGCTCCGGTTCCCTCGCCGCCGGCCCGGTCAATATTCTCTGTCATGGGGCCGCCGCCGGCATATGCCTCGCCGAGAGCCAGCAGGATCTCATCCGAACAGGTGTAATAGTTCTCCGTAATGAAATCCTGTATCTTTTTTGCAAGCGCCTTGGCCTGCGGATCTTCCGGGGACCCGTCCCGGATCTTCCCGATCTCTGCAAAGACCGACATAAACCGGACGCCCAGACTCTGTTCCTCCTCCCGGGACCGCCCTTTCGATCTCTGTTCGAATTCCTGATACTCCGGAGTCGTTCCCCAGGAAGCTTTCGCCTGCCTGGCATACTCATCCATCTTCTTCGTGTCAAATGCTGAAAAATCCATATCTTTCACCCCAGTCTCTTTTATTCCCCGGGCCAGGATCAGGAGATTATCCAGATGTTCCCTTTTCAGCTCCAGAAGCCGGATCTGCTGCGTCAGCGCCTTCTCCCGGTCAAAATCCGGGCTGTCCAGGATCTCTTTGATCTCCTTCAGCGAAAACTGAAGTTCCTTGAAAAGCAGGATATGCTGCAGGCGTTCCAGCGCTGCATCGTCATACAGACGGTAGCCTTTTTCCGTGACCTGTGTGGCCGGCAGAAGCCCGATCCTGTCATAGTGGTGGAGTGCCCGTACACTCACGCCCGTCAGTTTGCTCACTTCATGGATCTTCCTCATGAAAACCGCCTCCCTGTCCCGTGGTAATATGAGCATACACTATGACATAACGTCAGGGTCAATCCCCTTTTTGAACATCACTCACTGAAGTCCGTATCCATGGCAACCTGCAGCGTGTAATCCGGAAATTCCTTCTGCACCTTTTCGCAGATCTCCCGATACACTTCCCTGCGGTCCTTTGCGTCAAAGCTGACAACAATATCAAAGCGCATGGTCTTTTCCGCCCGGTCCAGATAGAACCCGTGCATCTGCAGGACATGAGGATCTGCGGTCACGATCTGCGAGACTTTTTTCCTGGCTGCCACCGCTTCCGGATCCTTTGTGTTGATGGAATACACCCCGATCGCGGTAAGGATCACATCGTGCTTCTGAAATACATCGATCGTGACTTTCCGGATCAGCTTGTCCAGGTCATCTGCGGACAGGGTATCCTGCACTTCGATATGGACCGAGCCGTTGTAGGAATCCGGCCCGTAATTGTGCAGAACCAGATCGTATGCGCCGTAGATCTCCGGGTAGCCGTTGATGGTCTTTTTGATCTCTCTCGCAAGCTCCGCATCCGCCCGTTCTCCCAGGATCTTGGAAAGCGTATCCCGGAGCATTTCAATGCCGGACTTGATGATCACAAGGGCGATCACCGCACCGAGCCAGGCTTCCAGAGACACATGGAAGATCAGATAGATCGCCGCTGCCACGAGCGTCGAGGCGGAGATCACGGAATCCAGCGTCGCATCTTCCCCGGAATTGATCAGGGAATCCGACTTCACTTTTTCCCCGACATGTTTCACGTATCTTCCCAGGAAGATCTTGACCACGACAGCGACGGCCACGATCACAAGCGTGACGGTGCTGTAATCCGGCACATCCGGATGCAGGATCTTTTTCACGGATTCCACAAAAGCAGTGATGCCGGCGTACAGCACGAGCACCGAGATGATCATCGCGCTCAGGTATTCAATCCGGCCGTACCCGAAAGGATGTTTTTTATCTGCTTCCTTTCCCGCCAGTTTTGTCCCGACGATGGTGATGACTGAGCTGGCGGCGTCCGACAGGTTATTGACCGCATCCATCACAATGGCGATGGAATTGGAAGTCAGTCCGACGACTGCCTTAAAGCCTGCCAGAAAAACATTTGCAAGAATGCCGATAATGCTGGTCCGGATAATGGTCCGGTCTCTGTTTGCCTGTAAATTCATGTCTTATTTCTCCAGTTCTGCAGCGACGGCTGCTTTGACTTCCTTCATATCCACTGTCGGTTCAAACCGCGCAATCACATTGCCCTGACGGTCCACGAGGAACTTGGTGAAGTTCCATTTGATATAGGCCTTGTCGCCGAAAGTCTTGTTGTTCATGTCGGAGAACTTCTTCAGCGCCGCGTTCTTCAGTCCTTTTCCGAACCCGGAAAACGGCTTTTCCGTCGCCAGATACACATACAGCGGATCGGCGTCGTCCCCGTTGACATTGATCTTTGCAAACTGCGGGAACTCCGTCCCGAACTTCATGGTGCAGAAGGTATGGATCTCATCCTCTGTGCCGGGCGCCTGGTTTGCGAACTGGTTGCACGGGAAATCCAGGATCTCAAATCCCTGATCCCTGAAATCCTTGTACATGCTCTCCAGCGGATCATAATGCGGCGTAAATCCGCATCCCGTCGCCGTATTGACAATCAGAAGCACCTTGCCCTGATATTCGGACAGACTCACTTCATTTCCCTTCCTGTCTTTTACCGTGAAATCATAAACTGTTTTCATTTTTCCTTACTCCTTCTTTTGATTACAGTTCTTTACCAGTTTCTCTGTTCTTCCGGTTCTCCAGAAGCTCGTACAGCAGCGAATAAAGCATCTGCGCTTTCTCCGGCGGCAGATCAACACAGCCTGCTACTTTCCCGGGAATATCTTTCGTCTTTTCCTGCAGGGATCTTCCCTCCTGTGTGAGGGTGATCAGGACCCTGCGGTCATCCTCCCTGCTCCGCTTCCTTTCGATATATCCCGCCTGCTGCATTTTCTTCAGCAAAGGAGAGAGCGTCCCGTTATCCAGCATCAGCCGGTCGCAGATCTCACCGACAGGAATTCCGTCCTTCTCCCACAGTACGAGAAAGACAATATACTGCGTATAGGTAAGGCCCAGCGGCTTCAGCCACGGCGTATAGAGACTGACTACGCTTCTGGAAGCCGCATACAGCGGAAAGCAAAGCTGATTGGCCAGCTTCATTGCCTCATGATAATCATGTTCCATACAGCATTCCTCCTCTTTTATGTTTTGTACAATTATATTGTATCAAATATAATTGAGTCCGTCAAGCAGCAAACTGTAATAAAAATCGGTTCCTCAGCGGATTAAATACTGTTATTTTTAGCCCTCCCTGTTGTGCAAACACTTTCAGGCTGCCGTAAAGCGTAAAGTAAAGCTTAAAGTAAAGCTTAATCGAGTAGGAGGAAATTCCTCAAACCGAGGAATTTCCGACCTCTCACACCACCGTGCGTACCGACCGGTACACGGCGGTTCAATCAACTTAACAAGTGACACACCTTTCGGTGTAGTAGTCGGCCATAGAAATAAGCCCGAATTGCTTAAGACGCTCTGTAGTAATTGTTCTATGAACGTCCCTTGACCGGCAGACTCTGGCGTAGCCATGAATATACGCACTTCGCCATGCCGCCCACGCAGGCAGTCCAAGCTTCATCATGTTCTTAGCTCTGTTCTTCGGGGTTTTCCAGTGCTTCCAGATACACATTCTCAAACGGTATCTGATGTTACTGTCAAGCCTCTGACACAACCTTTGCATGCTCCCGATTTTGAAGTAGTTTATCCATCCTCGTATAAGCTGGTTCAGCTTGAGTACTTTATAGTCATTGCTTACTCCCCAGCTCCTGCATGTCAGTTTCTTCATTTGTGCTTTGAACTTCGCTACTGCCTTCTGGTGTGGTTTGGCTTTGTATGCTTTGGCGAATGAGTCAAAGTAAAATCCAAACCCGAGATACTTGATGCCTTTTGGCTTATCGACCTTGCTCTTCTCGGCATTCACTTTCAATCCAAGCTTTTCCTCAATAAATCGGGAAACGCTTTTCATGACCCTGTCTGCCGCCTGTCTGCTTCCGACCATAATGATTAGGTCATCCGCATAACGGATGAAATCCAACCCTCTTGCTTCCAGTTCCTTATCCAGTTCATTGAGCATGATGTTCGCTAACAGTGGTGAAATATTCCCTCCCTGAGGTGTGCCGACTATGGTATCTTCATATTCATCATCGATCATCACTCCGCTGACGAGAAACTTTCTCACTACTGAAATGACATCTCCGTCCTTGATCGTGCGTCCGAAGATGGTCATCAGCTTATCATGGTCTACTGTATCAAAGAACTTTGCAAGGTCAATGTCCACGATCCAGCTGTGTCCGTCATTCATCATCTCTAATGCTTTCAGGACTGCCTGCTGTGCACACCGATTGGGTCTGAATCCGTAGCTGTGGTCGTGGAACTGCTCCTCAAAGATCGGAGTGAGCACCTGTGCCACCGCCTGTTGTACAAAGCGATCGACTACCGTAGGTACTCCCAGGTTCCTGACTCCGCCGTCTGGTTTCGGTATCTCCACCCTTCTGACTGGCTGCGGCTTGTATTTCCTTGTCCGCAGCTGCTCCCTGATGCTTTCGCCGTTTTCCGAAAGGTATTCACCAAGCTCTTCAACGGTCATGCCGTCTACGCCTGCCGCTCCTTTGTTTCTGACGACTTGCAGATACGCTGCATTGAGGTTGTCTTTGCTCAGTATCTGCTCCATGAGACTACTTGTGTCCATGCGTTGTTTCCTTTCTGCCCCTTTTGCCTTTGCCACCTTTGAAGTTATCGACAGACGTTGCTCCAGCTACGAAGTGGAACGTACTTCAACTGATTGGTTGTTCGCCCCTTCGCTCCATCCCCATTACAAGGACTTCTTCACTACTATGGGCTCTGCTGACTTCTCACAGTTCGTTGTTACTACGGCTAATGAAACCGCCTGTGAGACCTCCACGCTTAAGGTGCACGCTCTTTCCCCTCATCCACCTGCCACATTTACTGGTACTTCCAGCAACCTTTTGGACTTCATCGTGTTTTGCCGACTTATCCGCATTTCCCAGCCTTATATATGGTTCCTGTCCGTCAGGCCAAGGGTTTGCCTACAGCTTCCTTCAGATTTCACCTCACGGCGAACACCCTTGCTGTTCAGCTATGTACTTCGTCGTTGCCTACGCGTACTCGGGACTTTCACCCGTT
>JAGCAV010000080.1 GCA_017652545.1 Lachnospiraceae bacterium | reverse complement strand
CCGGAGGTGATCGAAAAGTACGGTGACACATTCTGCCCGAAGAAAGAGAACTGGGAACCCCTTGAAGGAGATGTGGCATTCGAGGATGTGTCCTTCCATTATCCGGACGGAGATGAGTATGTGCTTTCTCATTTCAACCTGGAGGTTCCCCGCGGGACCAATGTGGCGATCGTCGGGGAGACCGGAGCCGGCAAATCCACACTGGTCAATCTGATCTGCCGGTTCTTTGAACCGGTTTCCGGCAGGGTCCTGATCGACGGAAGGGATGCGAGGGAACGCTCGCAGCTCTGGCTTCACAGCAATATCGGATATGTTCTTCAGTCGCCGTACCTGTTTTCCGGATCTGTCCGGGATAATCTGCGGTACGGGCGGGAAGACGCCGATGATGAGCAGATCTGGCAGGCACTGAAACTGGTTCATGCGGACGGGATGGTCCGGAATATGGATAACGGCCTGGACAGTGATGTCGGAGAAGGAGGAGAAAAACTCTCCACCGGTGAAAAACAGCTGCTGTCCTTTGCCAGAGCCCTGCTGGCTGATCCCAGGATCCTGGTGCTGGATGAGGCAACCTCTTCCATCGATACAGTGACGGAGAAGGCCATCCAGGATGCCATATCCGTTGTGATCCGGGGGCGGACGAGCTTCGTGATCGCGCACCGCCTCTCCACGATCCGGGAGGCAGACATGATCCTGGTCGTGAAGGACGGCAAGATCGTTGACAGCGGAACGCACCGGGAACTGATGCAACGGAAGGGCTATTACTACGAACTGCAGCGCAGGCAGTATGATGAGCTGGCGTGGAATATGCAGGCGTAGAGGAACGAAACAGTTATGATTTTTTCTTGTGCCTGCGGATCAAATCAGGTATAATTACTCTAACTGTGCATAAAAGCCAGAGATGACAGTCAGACATTCGGAAAGGAGTCGGTAATTATGGCATTTATTGATGAGATCAAAGCAAAGGCAAAGGCAGACGTAAAGACAATCGTGCTTCCGGAGTCCATGGATGCGCGCACCTATGAAGCGGCCGAGAAGATCCTCAAAGAAGGTATCGCGAAGATCGTGATCATCGGCACACCTGAGGAGATCAGCAAATACAGCGAGGGATACGATATCAGCGGCGCTGTGATCGTAGATCCCTTCAATGATCCGAACAAACAGAAGTATATCGACAAGTTCGTTGAGCTGCGCGCCAAGAAGGGTGTCACACCCGAATCCGCTCAGGAGCAGATGGAAAAGGACTACATGTACTATGCATGCCTGATGTGCAAGTGCGGCGACGCCGACGGCGTTGTGTCCGGTGCCTGCCATTCCACCGGCAATACCATCCGTCCGGCTCTGCAGCTTCTCAAGACGAAGCCCGGCATCAGCAGCGTATCCGGTTTCTTCCTGATGGAGGTTCCGAACTGTGATCTCGGCGAGAAAGGCCTGTTCGTATTTGCCGACTGTGCCGTCATGCCTGAGGTGGATGCCGAAAAGATGGCGGAAGTGGCAGCGCTGGCGGCCGAGTCCTTCAAGAGCCTTGTCGGGGCAGATCCCAAGGTTGCCATGCTTTCCTTCTCCACAAAGGGCAGCGCGAAGCACGACAATGTCACCAAGGTCCAGGAAGCCGTAAAGATCGCCAATGAGAAGTATCCGCAGTTTGATATTGACGGTGAACTGCAGATCGACGCGGCCCTTTCCGAGACCGTGGCTTCCCTGAAAGCTCCCGACAGCAAGGTGGCCGGCCATGCGAACACGCTGGTATTCCCGGGCCTTGAGGCCGGCAATATCGGATATAAGCTGGTTCAGAGACTCGCGAAGGCCAATGCATACGGTCCGGTTCTGCAGGGCATCTCCATGCCTGTCAACGACCTGTCCAGAGGCTGCGTCGCGGATGATATCGTAGGTGTTGTTGCCATTACTGCCGTGCAGGCGCAGCAGGCCTGATCAGCTTCCCGCAAATGTCAGGGAGCGCGGGCAGTTCCGGTTCCCTGTCCTTTCATAAAGAATAATAAACAAGGAGAAAATGCCCTATGAATGTATTAGTAGTAAACTGCGGAAGCTCATCCCTGAAATTCCAGCTCATCAATTCCGATACGGAAGAAGTCGCAGCAAAAGGTCTGTGCGAGCGCATCGGCATTGACGGCAGACTGGTCTATCAGCCCACCGGCGGTGAAAAGGAAGTAACGGAAGCACCCATGCCCACTCATACGGAAGCCATCGCGATGGTTCTGGATGCACTGGTCAACGAGAAGACCGGTGTTCTGAAGAGCCTTGATGAGGTTGAAGCGATCGGCCATCGTGTCCTGCATGGCGGCTCCAAGATCACTGAGTCCCGCATCATCAACGATGAAGTCATCGAAGTCATCGATGAGTGCTGTGACCTCGGCCCGCTGCATAATCCGGCCAACCTGATGGGTATTCGTGCCTGCATGAAGCTCATGCCCGGCAAACCCAATGTTGCGGTCTTCGATACAGCTTTCCATCAGACCATGCCCGCGAAGGCATACCGTTATGCCATTCCGACCAAGTTCTACAAGGATTACGCTGTCCGCAAGTACGGCTTCCACGGAACCAGCCACAGCTTTGTTTCCAAGGAGACCATCAAGTACCTCGGCCTTGACTTCAACAATTCAAAGGTCATCGTGGCACACCTGGGCAACGGCGCTTCCATCAGCGCAGTCCTGAACGGCAAGTGCGCGGACACTTCCATGGGCCTGACCCCATTGGAAGGTCTGATCATGGGCACCCGCTCCGGCGATCTGGATCCGGCGGTTCTTGAGTTTGTCTGCAAGAAAGAAGGTTTTGATGTCAGCAAGATGCTGACGATCCTGAACAAGCAGTCAGGCGTGTATGCGCTTTCCGACAATCTTTCCAGCGACTTCCGTGATCTGGAGGAGGCCATGAACCAGGGCAATGAGGCGGCCGGTCTGGCGATCGATGCTTTTGCCTACAGGGTCGCGAAATACATCGGTTCCTATGTGGCAGCCATGAACGGTGTCGATGCCATCACGTTTACCGGCGGCATCGGCGAGAATGCAGGCATTGTCAGAAAGAAAGTTCTTGAATATCTCGGATATCTCGGGATCACCATGGATGAGGAACAGAATAAGAAGCGCGGTGAGAACTTCATCCTGTCAACAGCTGACAGCAAGGTCAAGGTAGCCGTCATTCCCACAAATGAGGAGCTGGCCATCTGCCGTGAGACCGTAGAACTGGTAAACGCTGCAAAATAAGCAAGTCACAGATATTTGAACGGAGGATGACAGGATGCGCAGCGTCCTGTCATCCTTGTTATGAACGAAAGGTGACCGGATGAATAAAAATGATATTCTGATGATCCACGGCACGGATTATAAGGAGATGACAAAAGCGCTGCTTGCCGCAGCTGATGTGGCTGCGATGATCGGCAGGAAGGATGCGAAGATCGCGCTGAAACCGAATCTGGTGACAAGCAATCCGCCTTCCTCCGGGGCTACGACGCATGCGGAGCTGCTGGCAGGTGCCATTGAGTACCTGCAAGAAAACGGTTTTCCGAATGTGTGTATCATGGAGGGTTCCTGGGTCGGATGCGGGACAGGGGCAGCCTTCAGAATTGCCGGATATGACAGGATCTGCGCGCAGTACAATGTACCGTTTATCGACCTGCAGAAGGACACTCACCGGTCATATGACGCGAAAGGAATGAAGATCGAGGTGTGCGATCAGGCCATGGCAGCGGACTTTATGATCAACATGCCTGTCCTGAAAGGGCATTGCCAGACGATCGTGACCTGTGCGTTAAAGAACAACAAGGGGATCATCCCCAACTCCGAGAAGCGCCGCTTCCACACCATGGGACTGCACAAACCCATTGCTCATCTGAATGTGGTTGCTCCGAACAGTTTTATCCTTGTTGACAACATCTGCGGTGACCTTGACTTTGAGGAGGGTGGGAATCCGGTGACGATGAACCGGATCCTCGGTTTTGCCGACCCGGTCCTGTGTGATGCGTTTGTCTGTGAGAGCATGGGCTATCAGGTGGATGATGTCCCGTATATCAGAATGGCGGAGGCGCTCGGAGTCGGAAGCACGGATACCGCGGGTGCCAGGATCATCAGGATCAATGAGCCTGCGGAAGCATCCGGCCTGAAGATGAAAATGTCCGGGCGGGTGAAACGTCTGGCTGCTTTTGCGCAGCCGAAGGATGCCTGCAGTGCCTGCTACGGTTCCCTGATCCATGCCCTGTGCAGGCTGGAGGAGAGCGGAATGCTTCATAAAGGCCTGCCGCCGGTGGCGATCGGACAGGGCTGGCAGGGAGAAAACGGCAGGATCGGCGTCGGACGCTGCACAGCCTGTTTCGAAAAAAATGTCGGCGGATGTCCTCCGACAGCCGCAAAGATGCTGGCATTTCTTGAAGAGAACTGGGTGTAACAGAGTGAGGCGCGTGGAGAGCGGAAGGAGAAGAAACCTTCATGGAAAACGAGATCTTTCGAAAAAAGAGTCTGGAGACACTGTCTTCGCCGGAGAGCCTGAATGATTACATGCGGGTGACGAATCCCTCGGTCTGGGCAGTGCTTGCTGCTGTGATCCTTTTTCTGGGCGGTCTGCTGGTATGGGGCGCCTTTGCCTCATTTGAAAGCTATGCGACCGGGACGGCCTATGCCAAAGAGGGTGTTCTGACCGTCACCTTTGACGATGAAGCCATGGAGAAAAACGTGGAAAGCGGCATGATCCTGACGTCTGGTGACACTCAGACGGAGATCACCACCATCGGCAGAGGTGCAGATGGCCGGGTCATTGCCGGTGCCAATGCCGATATACCGGATGGCGAATATGAAGTAAAGGTGCGTTACAAGAGTACCAGGATCATGTCACTTCTGTTTAACTGATTCCCGGCGGGAGGAAAACTGTGTTCAAATCTGTGAATAGAGATAGCGTCAGCCGGGGTGTTGCCAAAGTGCCTGTCATCATGCAGATGGAAGCGCTGGAATGCGGGGCTGCCTGTCTGGCGATGATACTGGCTTATTACGGAAAATGGGTTCCCCTGGAACAGGTCAGGCTGGACTGCGGCGTGTCAAGGGACGGTTCCAATGCAAGGAATGTTCTTATGGCCGGAAGGAATTACGGACTGGAGGCGGATGCCTACAGGATGGAGCCGGAAGGCCTGAAGGAACATGGCGGTTTCCCCTGTATCATCCACTGGAATTTCAACCACTTTGTGGTTCTTTGCGGTTTCAGGGGAAAGAATGCCTATATCAATGATCCGGCCCGCGGGACCGTCAAGGTTCCCATGGAGACGTTCGACAAGTCCTTTACCGGGATCTGCCTGCAGTTCAAACCGGGAGAGAAATTTGAGCGGGGCGGAAAGCCCAGGAGCACGCTGGATTTTGCTGCAAAACGGCTTTCAGGAGCCAGGGCGGCTGCCATCTTTGTTATGCTGACCATGATGATCACCTACCTGGTCGGAATCATCAATCCGGTATTCAGCCGTTTCTTTATGGATCATCTGCTGACAGGTGAAAACCGCGAACTGCTCATGCCGTTCATCATTCTGTTTGCACTCCTGGGATTTGTCCAGGTGTTCGTGAAGGCGGTAGAAAGCATTTACAGCCTGAGGATCAACGGGAAGATGTCTGTGATCGGCAACAGCACGTACATGTGGAAGGTGCTGAAGCTGCCGCTGGAGTTTTTCGGACAGCGCATGGCCGGTGATATCCAGATGCGGAAGAACACCAACGCGACCATTGCGGAGACACTGGTCAATACGCTGACCCCTCTGGCCCTGAACGTGGTCATGATGTTCTTCTATCTTGTCATCATGATCCGTTATTCGCCTCTGCTGACGCTGATCGGCATTGTTTCGATCGTGATCAATGCCCTGATGGGCACGCTGATCTCGAGAAAAAGGATCAATATTACCAGGGTCCAGATGCGCGACGCCGGGAAACTGGCTTCGTTTACGCTGTCCGGCATCCAGATGGTCGAGACGATCAAAGCCAGCGGCGCTGAGAACGGTTTCTTCGGTAAATGGGCCGGATACCAGGCATCCGTGAATACCCAGACGGTCCGGTTTGCGAAACTGAATGCCTATCTGGGGATCATTCCTGCCATTGTATCTGCCCTGACGACCGATGCAGTCCTGGTGATCGGTGTATTTCTGACCATGCAGGGAAAGTTCACGCTGGGTTCCATTATGACGTTTCAGGCTTTTATGAGCTCCTTCCTGACACCGGCCATGACGATCGTTTCTGCAGGCCAGGCACTTCAGGAGATGCGCACACAGATGGAGCGGATCGATGATGTCATGGAATATCCGGAGGATCCGGCGTTTGCGGAGAAGAAGAGCAGCGAAGAGACTGATTATCAAAAGCTCAGCGGCAATGTTGAGCTTAAGCATGTGACATTCGGCTACTCGCGCCTCGCCCCGCCGCTGATCACGGACTTCTCCATGTCATTAAAGACGGGAAGCCGCGTCGCGTTCGTAGGCGCTTCCGGCTGCGGCAAGAGTACGCTGGCCAATCTGATCTCGGGCCTGTACCGGCCCTGGAGCGGAGAGATCCTCTTCGACGGGAAGTCCATCGACGAGATCGACCGCAGTGTGTTTACGGGTTCCGTCGCAGTGGTTGACCAGGATATCATCCTGTTTGAAGATACCATCGAAAACAATATTAAGATGTGGGATGATTCCATTGAAGACTTTGAGATGATTCTGGCGGCAAGAGATGCGCAGATTCATGACGATATCATGCTCAGGGAGGGCGGTTATGACGGAAAGCTGACGGAAGGCGGCAAGGATCTGTCCGGAGGCCAGCGGCAGCGTCTGGAGATTGCCCGTGTACTGGCACAGGATCCGTCTGTGATCATCATGGATGAGGCGACCAGCGCCCTGGATGCCAGGACAGAATACGACCTGGTCAAAGCCGTCAAGGACAGGGGCATCACCTGCATTGTGATTGCCCACCGCCTTTCCACCATCAGGGACAGCGACGAGATCATCGTGTTTGACAAAGGGAAGGTCGTGGAACGGGGCACACATGAGGAACTGTACGCAAAGGGCGGTTACTACACAGAACTGATCTCGAGCGATTGAGAATAGAGTTGAGAGTTAAGAGTTGAGAGTGGAGCTGGGATTTGAAATCCAAGAGGTTGTTTGTGGGTACAGCAAGAGATAAAAGCAAAATACTTGCAATACAAATCGTCAAAACTTATCAGTATCTGTGTAATGAAAAAAGAGAATATGTTCTTTCAAAACAGTTACTTAAATCCGGAACATCAATCGGAGCAAATTTGACAGAAGCTGAATGTGCAATCAGCAGGAACGATTTTCTGTCGAAAGTCTATATTGCATTAAAGGAAACAGTTGAGACAATATATTGGCTGGAACTACTTAATCAAACAGACTATTTACCGGATGAACAATATGAAAAGCTGCGTAGTGAGGCAGATGAGATCAGAAAGATGCTGTCGTCAACGACAAGGACGATACGTTCAGGAAAGTGATTTGTTTATTCCACACTTCACTCTCCACACTCCACATTTCACACTATGTTACGGATTTGAAAATCAGGAAGAGGCCATGAATGGGTTGGTTTGACGAACAGTTAAAACTGAGAAAACAGCATGATCAGGAAGTCTTTGACGAATCCCTGCTCCGTCTTGCCGACGCCGTTTCGGGAGGCAGAGAAGCGAACGCGTACGCCGATGTGCGCATCATCACAAAGGATGCCATCGATGATATCCTGAAATACTATCACTATAAGCCGGCGCAGATTCCGGACAGTATTACGGATCCGCACGAGCAGCTCACTTACGCGATGCGTCCTCACGGACTCATGTTCAGGAAGGTGGAGCTGGAAACAGGATGGCAGAAGGACGCGTTCGGCGCCATGATCGCCTTCCGGAAAGAAGACGGAATGCCTGTGGCGGTG
>JAGCAV010000079.1 GCA_017652545.1 Lachnospiraceae bacterium | reverse complement strand
GCCGAGGTCCTCGCCGTTCTCATCGTAGGTGGACTGCATGGCGTTGACATAGGCTGTCGCAATATCAAGCGTCAGCTGCGGGTCCTCGCCGTATGTTCCGCCTGCGCGGCTCATGATCGGGGAAGCAATGTCGACCTGCGGGCCAAGCAGGGCTGTCACGCCGGCTGCCCTGTACTGTTTCGCGGTCTCCTGGCCGATCTGCGCTGCCAGCTCCGGATCCATTGTGGATGCCAGGGAGAGGGTCTCGATCAGGCCGGAAATGTTGGCCGGGTCGATGGAGATCATGGCCGGGATGCCGTAGAAGCTGCTCTCTGCTGCCTCCTGCAGCGCGTTGGTCCACTTCGCATGCGCTCCGCCGCCGTTGGAGATGGCCCTTGTCACGCCGCCGCGTCCGCCGTTGTTCAGGTAAATGCGGGACGCGTCATCTTCAGCCAGCGGTTCGGTCGTAAAATCGCCGTCCCAGCCGCCATGGGCAAGGATCACGGCACGCTCGGCACCCTGCATCTGGTCAACCAGATCCTGCGCACGCTCTTCAGAGGACTTTCTCCAGTCCTCATATACATCCAGCGCTCCGTTCTGGTTCAGGTCCTTGAATGCGTAGCCGTCCTCCTCAATGATCTTCACGCCGGAAGTGGAGGACAGGCCAAGGGTATCTCCGCCTTCATTCTCGATCTTCACCCAGCCGTCGTCGGTAACGGCAACGGTATATTTAGCGTCTGCGGAAGGTTCCGGTACGTAAGGTCCTTCCGGCTCAGCCGCTGCCTCCGTCTGATTCTCAACGGCAGCAGCTCCGCCTCCCGCATTCTTGTACGGGTCGTTCGCGGCTGCGTCTCCGCCGCCCGCGTTCTTGTACGGATCGTTCGCGGCTGCGTCTCCGCCGCCCGCATTTTTATACGGGTCGTTCGCGGCTGCATCTCCGCCGCCCGCGTTTTTATACGGGTCGTTTGTGGCTGCGTCTCCACCTCCCGCGTTTTTATACGGGTCGTTCGTGGCTGCGTCTCCACCGCCCGCGCTCTTGTACGGGTCATTATTCTTGTATGGATCACTTGTATCCCCGCCGTCTGCGCTCTTGTACGGATCATTGTTCTTGTACGGATCCGATGTGTCCGCGCTTTCGGCGCCGGATGCTTCCGCTGCGGGAGCTGCCTGTGAAGATCCGCCCGTTCCGCTGGGCTTCGGCTCCTCCACCATGACAAGCTTGTAGCGCTCATCTGCTGCCTGCGCACTGGCCGTTGCTTCGCCGGATCCGGAATCTGCTGTCTTTCCCGACGAGCCCTTGCAGGCACTCAGGCTGATGACCAGCGATCCGGCCAGAAACAGTGAAAGGGCCATCCTGGCCTGTTTCCTCATGTCTCTCATCTTTTGAAAGCCTCCTCTCTGCTTAGATGGTAATGACTGTTGTTTTTCATATATTTGTTCCAACACAGCATCCCGTGAAACTGACGTTTCACGGGATGTGTGGCATTCGCCACACATCCTGCTTCATGCCCCGATCCTGCCTCATGTAAACATGGGCAGGCTCTGGTCATGAAGCATGCTGTCTTTCTCATTGCTTTGGCATGATCCAGAACTTCAGCAGCGGATAACTTACGATAACCGCCAGCAGCGTATTGACGATGGTCGCGATGGTCGATGCCATGCCGGCGCCCATGCCCATCCTGTTGATGCAGAAGTTGGTCACATGACCCGGCAGGATCAGGTTGACAACGACGATCACAACAGCAAGGACTATGTATTTCGGTACGGACTTGGAGAATTCCGCATTGGATTTGAACACCCATGTTTTCTGAACAAAGAAATTGACTGCCTGGGCCACCACCTCGGCGATCAGGAAAGTCAGGAACCCGCCCAGACCGTGTGATCCTTCTGATGTATAGTCAAAGATCAGAAATTTGAACGGGGAAAGAATCTTCATCCCGTTGATCAGGATCGCTGTTCCGATCCAGGTCATGACAAATCTCGCGATGGTCGACACATTGGACAGAATATTGAACTTGATGAATTCCCACAGATCCGGATGCCGTTCTATCCAGTTTTTCATGTACCCGTTTTCTCCTTTCCCGAAAGCATTTTTTCGTATTGTTTATTTGCGCTTTTATTCTTTATGAATCCGCCGATCACACTGCCCGCGCCGCGCAGGAAATGCCCGTTGACGATGTCGACCATGCCCTCGACCATCTTCCCGTCCACCGCGCCTCCGGTCATCTTTCCGATCGCCCGGAAAGGCATGTTGTAGATAAACAGCGTATTCAGATCCGGCTTTCCTGCCTGGTCTGCTTTCTGCTTTCTCTTTTCCAGTATTTTGAAGGCGGTCCTGGCCAGGCCGCTCTTTGCGTTCCCCAGCTGGCAGATCGCATCATTTTCCGTCAGGAGGCTCTCCCAGCTTCCGACAGGAACGGGATAGCCCAGGAGTTCCTCAAATGCCTCATCCGGAACCGCTTTGATCTGTACATCCCGGTAGCAGCCGACCTTCTCTTCATTGTAAGGCACAGGTGCCTGATCGCCCTGCAGGGTGATCGTTCCGGTCAGGCGGATATCCGCGCAGGAGCTGCCCACCGAGATGGTGTAGGTTCCTCCCTCTGTTGCCCAGCTGTTCGTCCTGACATTCCAGTAGCGGAAGGTCCTGGCATCGAAGGGGATCTCAACACGTTTTGTCTCCCCTGCCATCAGGAATATCTTTTTGAAACCCTTGAGTTCTTTTGCCGCGCGGAACACGCCTGAACCCGGCAGCCCGACGTAGAGCTGCGCGACCTCGGCCCCATCCATGTTCCCTGTATTCGTAAGATCAAAGGAAACGCCTCGTTCTGTCACCTCCAGATGATCATACCGGAAAGTCGTATAGGAAAGACCGTATCCGAAGGGATATCTCACCTTCTTGCCGGCGGTGTCGAAATACCGGTATCCGACGTAAATGCTCTCCCTGTAATCCGAATTCCGTTCTTTTGCCGGATAGTACGGAAACGCTGGTGTATCCGAATATTTTTCAGGATAAGTCTCCGCCAGTTTTCCGGAGGGGTTGGCCCTTCCTGTCAGCAGATCCAGTATGGCCCCGGCTCCGGCCTGCCCTGTCAGATACCCGTGCAGGATCGCCCTGCAGCAGCCGTCCCAGGGCATCTCGATCGATGAACCCGCGCTGATGACGCCGACCACATTGGGATTCACCCCGGCAATAGCCTCGAGCACCTGAACCTGTACTTTGGGAATCCGCATATGTGTACGGTCCAGGCCTTCCGACTCGCTCATCTCATCCAGCCCGAAGAAATACAG
>JAGCAV010000078.1 GCA_017652545.1 Lachnospiraceae bacterium | reverse complement strand
GCCGGGACGGCGACAGCCGGAGCCGGCAGCGCCGGGGCTGATCATAACGCCGTGAATGATGATGAATGGATCGAGGGACAGATCAACCGGAGCCTTCTGGACGGGTATCAGGATCACATTATCTACAGCTGTAAGAAGGGAGTCCACCGCTACAGGATTTTCGTTCAGACAAAGGAGAAGGAGGACCTGCAGAATGAGATCTTCAGTTTTTATAAAAACGCGGATCCGGCCCTGCAGGAAAAGCCACTGTCCGTTCTGTGGTATATTGCCGGTCATCATAAGCTGTTCCTTATACTGGCGCTGATCAACCGGCTGATCAAGCATGGCGCTGCGCTGATGCTGCCGGTGCTTGCCTCCGGTGTGATCGACGATATTACGGGAGGCATGCCGTTCCTGTCCCGGCCTGTCCTGATCAGGGTGGCAGTTTCGGCCGCGATGATCGTGATCAACCTGTTCTGTACATGGCTCGAAAGCCGGCAATACCGCCGGTTTGTCAGGAATATTGAAGCGGGCTTCAAGATGGCGATCATGCAGAAGCTCCATATGCTCTCCATCAGGTATCATATAGAAACACCGACGGGAAAGCTGCTGACAAAGCTTGTGTCCGATGTCCAGTACGTGGGAATGCTTCTCTTTGACCGGCTGGGAGAGTTCGTATTCCTCCTGGAGGATATTCCCTATGTCATCATCGTGAGTCTGATCAGGTTCCCGGTCATGGCTTTGTTCTTTATGGCAGTCGTTCCGGTGGAAGCGTTCATGATCCATCGGCGCATGAAGCCGATCCGGGAGAGCAAGGCGCAGATGCGGAAGGTGATGGAAATGTCGAACGCCGCTTTCAAGGAAGTGCTGGAGAACGAAAGGACGATCCGTGCCCACGGGCTTGAAAAGACGCAGGACAGAATGCTCTCATCCGGTGTCCGGAGCGTTAGGCAGGCTTCTTACCTTTTCGATGACCTGCAGATCAGACTGAACAATGTGGTCTACGGCGGAGCGCAGGGATTCAGGCTGCTCTGTCTGTGTGTGACCGGATTTCTGGCGTCAAAAGGGATCGTGTCCATCGGCGAGATGGTGCTGTTCCTGTCATTGTTTGATACCATTATCAACAGCGTGCAGCGTGTGATGGATCAGATGCCCCAGACAACACAGGGATATGACAGCCTGATCAGCATCAACGAGGTGCTTTTTGAGCAGGATGTGGAGCACAGCGGAACAAGACAGCTCCCGGTTCCCTTCAGGGGAGAGATCGAACTGAAGAATGTTGCCTTCGGATACGCCCCCGACACGCCGCCCATGATAAGCGGGATCAGTTTCAGGGTGCCTGCGGGAAAAAGCGCAGCGCTGACAGGGGGGTCAGGCAGTGGAAAAACGACCATATTAAATCTGATCCTGGGACTTTATACCTGCAGCAGCGGGCAGGTCCTGATCGACGGGATCGATGTGGATGAGCTGGATAAGGCGGCCTTCCGACGCCTTGTGGCTGTGGTGCTTCAGCAGTGCGTGCTGTTTTCCGGAACACTTCTGGACAATCTTGTTTTCGGCCTGCCCTATGTAAGCACTGAACAGATTATGGACGCGCTTGACCGGGTTGGGATGCGCTCCTTTGT
>JAGCAV010000077.1 GCA_017652545.1 Lachnospiraceae bacterium | reverse complement strand
GATCGCTGACTTGCTGCGCAACGCCGGCATTCCGGCTGAATTGACCGCAGGAAGCTGTCTGTCGTACGCGAATGAGCGCATTGAATATCTGACGCCGGAAACCGCGGCTGATTACGACGCCGAAGGTCCTGTGACCCTGCTGATCACAAACCCGGATCCGGAACGCAGACCGCTGATCAGAATGTTTGAGGATGACGCATTCATCCGCGGCAGTATTCCCATGACCAAAGAATGCGTCCGCCATGAGAGCATCATCCGGCTCGGCCTGAAAGAAGGAGATCTTGTGTATGATATCGGAGGGGGTACCGGATCGGTCACGATCGAGGCGGCAGTCCAGCATCCTTCCGTACGGGTCGTTTCCTTCGAAAGGAAGCCCGAGGCCGTAGAACTTATGAGACAGAACCTGCGTGCAAAGGGAATCACAAATGTATCCGTCGTCGAGGCGGATGCCTGTGATGTCCTGGAAGGCATGCCGGCGCCGGACTGCGTGTTTATCGGCGGCAGCGGAGGAAAGCTGCAGCAGATCATGAAGATCCTGAAGGAGAAGGGAAAGGAATTCCGCTGCGTGATCACTTCCGTGAGCCTGGAGACGACCGCGGAGATCATGGAGATCCTGAAAACATATTCTGTCCGGGATGAGCGGATCGTACAGCTTTCCGTCAGTGAGATCTGCAAAGCCGGCAGCCATCATATGATGCGCGCAAACAACCCTGTAATGATCGTTTCCTTTACTGTTCCGGAAGAATCATGATGAACCGTTCCAACTGTACTGAAAAGAAAAGAATATCTGTCCCCAGGGTCATGATCGCTGCCGCGGGAAGCGGGAGCGGCAAGACGCTGTTTACGTGCGGCCTGCTGAAGCTGCTGGCGGACAGAGGACTGCAGACGTCTTCGTTTAAATGCGGGCCGGACTATATTGATCCGATGTTTCACAGACAGATCCCCGGGAACAAAAGCAGAAACCTGGATCCGTTTTTTGCATCGGAGCGGGATCTGAACCGTCTGGTCAGTGCGGCAGAGGGGCATTACGCTGTCATAGAAGGCGTGATGGGCCTGTATGACGGAGCGGATGTTCGCAGCCTGAAAGGCTCCTCCTATGAGACCGCCTGCATGACGAAAACCCCGGTCATCCTGATCGTAGATGCAGCGGGGCTTGGAAAGACCGTGATTTCCGTGATCAAAGGAATTCTTCTGGATGATGTCTCCCGTATGATCAAAGGCGTGATTCTTAACCGCATGAGTCCCGGCTTTTTTGCCGGACTGAAGCGCGTGCTGGAGGAAGAGATCAAAGCCGCCGGATTTGATACAGCCGTGCTCGGCTGTCTCCCGAAGGATGCGTCTGTTGTCCTGGAAAGCCGGCATCTGGGGCTGAAGCTTCCCCATGAGACAGAGGATATCCGGAAACGGATCGAAAAGATGGCCGGACTGATCGAAACGCATACAGATGCAGAGGAAATCCAAAAGATCATGGAACGCGCGCCTGCCATCGAGACAGAAGCTCCCTGCCCGCCCGTGAATATGCCCGGGGGATCTGACGGGAAAGAGATCGTACTGGCGGTTGCCTTTGATGAAGCATTCTGCTTTTATTATACGGAAAATCTGGAAATGCTTGAGCGCAGGGGCGTGAAGATCCGATATTTTTCGCCTGTTCACGATCAGCGCATCCCGGAGGATGCGAGCGGCCTTCTGCTGGGGGGCGGATATCCCGAGCTGTATCTGAAAGAACTGAGTCAGAACAGAAGCATGCTTGATTCGGTCCGGGAAGCGATCCGGCGCGGGATCCCGAGTCTTGCGGAATGCGGCGGATTTATGTATCTGCACAGCGCGATCGTAAACGAAGCCGGGGAGCGCTTTGAGATGGCGGGAGCCGTCGACGGGATCTGCACGTATGCCGGCAAACTGGTCCGGTTCGGTTATCTGGAGATCGAAAAACAGAACGTTCCGGGGGAGGACGGCTTTTACGCAAACGCAGTCGGTCTGAAAGGACATGAATTTCACTATTATGAGAGCAGCGCCTGCGGGGACGCCTATACGGCGAAAAAACCGTACCGGGATGTGAAATGGAACTGTATCGTGGCGGATCACAACGGTCTGTGGGGATTCCCGCATTTTTACTACCCGTCCAATCCGTCGTTTGCGGACGGTTTTGTGGATAAGATGAAGAAATACAGATGAAGAAATTTCTTTGAGAGACTCTGCGGCAGAGGCGTCTTCCCTGCCGCCGGGTCTTTTTTTATTCTTGACAATCAGAATTCTTGCTGCAGAAAATGTTTTGTCATCGTTCCCGAAATATGATATGGTTCAGAAAAAGGCAGAGAACGGTTCTCTGTTTTTCGGCGCGGGAAAAGGAGGAAAAAATATGAGTACACGTCCGCTGAAAATCACTTTTTTAGGTGCAGGAAGTACGGTTTTTGTCAGAAATGTGATCGGGGACTGTCTTTGTACGCCCGCGCTTCGGGAGGCTGAGTTTGCACTGTATGACATCAACGAAGAGCGGCTGCGGGATTCGCAGATCATCCTCGAAGCGCTGAACCGGAATATCAACGAATCGAGGGCGGAGATCCGCACCTATCTGGGGGAAGAGAACCGGAAGGAAGCCCTGCGCGGGGCCCGGTTCGTCATCAACGCGATCCAGGTGGGCGGGTATGATCCCTGTACGATCACGGATTTTGAGATTCCGAAAAAATACGGGCTGCGCCAGACGATTGCCGATACCCTCGGCATCGGCGGGATCATGCGGGGACTCCGCACCATTCCCGTGATGGAAGGATTTGCAAGGGATATGGAGGAAGTATGTCCGGATACCCTGTTTCTGAATTATACCAATCCGATGGCCATGCTCTCCGGATATATGCAGCGGTATTCGAAGGTCAATACCGTGGGACTGTGCCACAGCGTGCAGGTCTGTTCCGAGACCCTGCTGAACGAGCTGGACATGGCGGAAAAGCTGGAGGGGAGAACCGAGCTGATCGCCGGGATCAATCATATGGCGTGGCTGCTTGAGCTGAAGGACCGGGACGGAAACGATCTGTACCCGGAGATCCGGAAAAGGGCGCTGGAGAAAAACAGCCGGGAAAAACACAAAGACATGGTGCGCTTTTCCTACATTAACCATCTGGGATACTACTGTACGGAATCGAGCGAGCACAATGCCGAGTACAATCCGCTGTTCATCAAATCCGGATATCCGGAGATGATCGAGGATTTCCAGATCCCGCTGGATGAGTATCCCCGCCGGTGCATCGAGCAGATCAAAGGTTGGAACAAAGAGAAGGAAGAGATCCTTGCGAACGGGAAGATCACGCACGAACGTTCCAAGGAATACGCTTCCTATATCATGGAGGCCGTGGTGACCAATACGCCGTATAAGATCGGGGGAAATGTCCTGAACGCCGGCCTGATCGACAACCTGCCCGCGGACGCCTGCGTGGAGGTTCCCTGTCTGGTGGACGGCAGCGGCATCACGCCGTGCCATGTAGGCCGGCTGCCGGAGCAGTGCGCGGCCATGAACCGCACAAATATTAATGTCCAGCTGCTCACGATCCAGGCGGCGCGGACCCGGAAAAAAGAGGATATCTACCGGGCCGCCATGCTGGATCCGCACACCGCCGCAGAACTGAACATCAAAGACATCATCTCCATGTGCGACGAACTGATCCAGGCGCACGGGTCATTCATGGAAATGTACCGGTAAGAGAAAAGGGGACGGTTTGGAGACAGGGGACGGTTTGGAGACAGGGGACGGTTCTGTGTCTCCTTTTTC
>JAGCAV010000076.1 GCA_017652545.1 Lachnospiraceae bacterium | reverse complement strand
GACTACCAGACCTACGGCGGAATCTCCAGAGGCGTGACCCTGGAATTTCTTCAGGACGCTTTTATATCCGGCCTGTATTTCACACCGGTGCGCACAAAAGAAGAATGGCACGGGAACGTGGAAATAACCGTTCAAAATCTCTTATCGTCAGCCTTTTCCGGAACACTGGACCTGATGCTCGGTGATCAGGTGATTGTTACAAAGCCGGCAGACATACCCGCGTGCGGCCGGATAACCCTGCTGCTTCCGGATCTTCTTTTCCCTGACGTTCAAAGCTGGTCTCCGGACACGCCTTCCCTGTATCTGCTCAGTGCCGTCCTGAAGGATCCAGACGGTACGGACGTTGATGATCTGATCGAACGCATCGGTTTCCGCGATGTGAAAACGGAGGGAGACCGTATTCTCCTGAACGGGCAGCGAATCCTCTTCAAAGGCTTCTGCCGCCATGAGGACCATCCCGAATTCGGATGTGCCATCCCGTTTCAGACCATGTACCGGGATCTTTCCATGATCAGGGAACTGGGAGCCAATTCCATCCGTACCGTACACTATCCGAATGACCGGCTTTTCCTGGATCTTTGCGATGAGCTGGGCTTTCTGGTCTGGGAGGAAGGCCATGCCCGGGCACTCACGGAAGAACAGATGAAGAACCCTCTGTTCATGCAGCAGAGCACCGAGTGCATCCGTGAAATGATCACAGCCCACTACAATCATCCGAGCATCATCATCTGGGGTTTTCTGAACGAGTGCGCCAGTGATACGCCATTCGGAAAAACCTGTTACCTGCGGCATCGGGATCTGGTCAGGGAACTGGATCCGAACCGTCCCTGTTCCTTTGCGACCTGCCACAAGATGACAGACCTCAGTCTCGGGCTTCCCGATATTGTTTCTTTCAATATTTATCCCGAATGGTACGAGGAAGAACCGGCATCCGCCTTCCTGGACCGGCTGATCAGATGGGTCGATGGCGAAACGGAAGGCGCCGGGAAACCCTTCCTGATCACGGAGACAGGTGCCGGCGCCATCTACGGGTACCGCGACCCGGCCCATGTCAAATGGTCGGAGGAATATCAGGCAGACGCGCTCAGAAGCCAGCTGCGCTCGATCCTTTCGAATGAGCGATGCAGCGGCGTATTCATCTGGCAGTTTAGCGATGTCCGGGTATCCGGCGAGTGGTTCTTCTCCCGTCCGCGGACCATGAACAACAAGGGGGTTGTGGACGAGTACAGGCGGCCGAAGCTCTCATATGAGGTCGTGAAGGAATTGTTTGTTTTTCCTCATAAATGTTTGGATTCCGAAGGACTTTCACAAAAAAGCTGATGTTACAATATATCCAACCTAATAACAGCACATGAGGAGGTATCATCATGAAAAAAAATCTGTTGAAGATGGTCGCTGCTGCCGCTCTGGCAGTCTGTGTACTGGCTCTGCCGGCTATGGCTGACGAACCCGAAGTAACCATTACCTACTGGGGCTGGGACTCCAACTACACCTGGCCGATGATGGAGAAGTATCATGAGCTTCATCCCAATGTAAACTTTGAGCCGGTCGCTACCGAGTGGGGCGATATGCTTACCAAGGCACAGCAGGCTCTTGCTTCCGGTTCCGAGCTTCCCACCATCATCCCGATGGACAGAGCCCTGATCGCCAACTGGAAACAGTTCGACATCCTTGAGGATCTCAAAGAGTATGGTCTGGAGACAGATAACTACAACCAGGCACTGATCGATGCCGCGACCACAGATGACGGAAGACTGATCGGTCTGTTCTCAGCCGCCTGCCCGGCTGGTATCGCCTACAAGCGCGACCTGGCTAAAGAGTACTTCGGAACGGATGATCCCGATGAGCTTCAGGCTATGTTCTCAACCTATGATGACTATGTTGAGCACGGCAAGGAAGTCTCCGAAGCAACCGACGGCAGCGTATTCCTGTTCCATTCCGGCCAGGCTGTTGCTGAATGGCTGTACTTCGCAAGCGATGTTGCCAACTATGAAGACGGCAAGATCAACATGACCGCCAAGATGGAAGATGTCATGGGCAAGCTGATCGCTCTCAGAGATGCGGGCGCTGTTGACACCTATCAGAATGGTACACCGGAAGGCAACGCGACCTACGCCGGCAAGAACCATATCTTCTATCCGTGCCCCGACTGGGCGATCACTTACTACATCGAGGCTAACGATCCCGACGGTTCCGGCAACTGGGGCATCATCAAGGCTCCCGTGAACTATCAGCACGGCGGCACCGCTTTCGGTATCTCCACTTCTGCAACCGACGAGCAGAAAGCTGCAGCTTATGATTACATCTGCTGGTGCGTATCCGATCAGGTCGGCGCAGAGACTGCAAGAGACATTGCCGGTTTCATCACCATGGACTCCAGCATTGCGACTCCGGACTTCTGCAAACGTTCTGACGAGGAATTCTTCGGCGGCGAGAACATCTCCGATCTGCTGTATCAGGAGATCGCTCCCAACACCGTTATCCCGGCTCCCTCAGCTTATGATAACGACATCACCAGCGTCCGCAACGATGTAGCGCAGCAGATCATGGACGACGCTTCCATGGATCTTGACGCAGCTGTGGCTGCAGCCATCGACGAACTTGGCCAGCTGGTCACCGATGAGTCCGTCACCATCGAATAATCATGATGACTCCGCGTAGTCTCATAATCTGTTACTGACAGAAAGCTGTCATAACACAGGGGCTGTCCTGCTGCCGGGAGCAGCGGGCAGCCCCTGTTTTTGAATGATCGTACCGAGGTGTCCCATGAAGAACAGCATCAGAAAATACAGCGTCTTCTGGCCGGCAGTTTTCCTTGCCCCTTTCATCATCTGTTTTTTCCTCTTTAACCTGTATCCCATCCTCTACTCGTTCTACATGAGTTCTCTGGACTGGGCGGGTTACAACCAGAAGGTTTTTGTCGGCTTCAAGAATTTCATCAGCATTTTTACAAAGGACAAGCTGTTCTGGAAATCCGTGCTCAACACGCTTAAGATCGGCCTGTCCGGGTTCCCGATCGCGCTGGTGCTCGGCCTGATCTTCGCAGCGCTCCTGAGCAATACCAGGCGGTTTAAGAACGCCCTGCAGACCATGAACTTCCTGCCCTACATCACCACACCTGTGGCGATCGGCATGATCTTCACTTTCATTTTCGAACAGCATATCGGTATCCTGAACAAGCTGATCGTCTCGATGGGCGGCAAAGCCATCAATTTCATAGGCAGTGCGAAATACGCGCCGTTTGTCATCGCATTTATGATCATCTGGAGAAACACCGGCTACTTCATGACCATGTACCTTGCCGGCATCACCTCCATTTCCGATGACCTCTACGAAGCAGCCAAAATCGACGGGGCAAGCAACTTCCAGTGCTTTACCCGCATCACGGTTCCGCTCCTTCGTCCGGTCACGACCTTCCTGACCATCACCAGTCTGATCTATATGTTCCAGATGTTCGATGAGGCCAACCTTCTGTTCACCAATCAGACCAGTTCCACTGTCGGAGGACCTTCCCAGAGCTGTCTGACCATTGTCTGGAATTTCTACAACCAGGCCTTCGGTTCCAACCCGCGTATGGGATATGCTTCAGCCATGGCCTGTGTCCTGTTCGTGATCATCGCCATCGTATCCGTCATCGGTCTGAGGCTGATGAATGAGAAAGAGGAGGACTGAGAAAGCCATGAAGATCAAGACTGTTATTAAAACCATTCTCCTGATCCTTATATCAGTGATCTCCCTGATTCCCTTCTATCTGATGTTCTCGATGTCGACATTCAAGAGCGAGATGATCTTCCAGGGGAATCCGCTGATACCGTCCAACTACTTTCTGGAGAATCTGAAAACGATCTTTGCCTCGAATTTCGTTCATTCGTACATGAACAGCTTTTTCATTTCCGCCTGTGCCATGTTCTTCTCCGTTCTGGTATGTTCGATGGCCGGGTATGCGATGAACGTTTACCAGTTCCGTCTGAAGAAGGTCATGAACATGTTTATCATGATGACCATGATGGTTCCGACCCAGATCGGTATCATCGGGTATATGATCGAGATGCGGAATTTCAAGCTCAACAATACCCTCATGCCCATGATCTTTGTCTGGCTTGCCAGTGGTCTTGGCGCTTACTGGATGATCTCCTTTTTCAAAACAGGTCTTCCCATTGAGCTGGTGGAGAGTGCCCGCATCGACGGTGCCAACGAGATGCAGATCTATTTCAGGATCGCTCTCCCGTGCATCAAACCCGGCATCCTGACACTGGCGCTGCTTCAGTTCCTCTGGTCCTGGAACAGTTACATGTATCCGCTGGTCTTTGTCAACAAAACCGAGAACTATACGATCCCGATCTTCATCAAAAGTCTGGCAAGCGCCTTCAGAACCGACTACGGCGCGCAGCTTGCCGGCCTGACTCTGGCGACCATCCCCGTGCTGATCATTTTCTCCTTCGGAGCAAAGAGCATGATCCGCGGCCTGACTGCCGGAGCTGTTAAAGGGTAAGGAAAGGAATACCATGCGCGAACTTCATGTGAATACACTTACCCCGGAGTACCTTTGTGTACAGGGCCGTGTAACATGCGGTGAAAAAGGCATCACTTTCTTCTGGACCGGTTCCTCGCTTGAATTCATCGTCTCCGGAAGCGAACTTTCCATTGAACTTGAAGTGCCGGAAGAGGATCAGGTGCTCTGTCCCTGGGTCTGCCTCTATCTGAACGATCATCTGATCCAGCGCGTGCTTCTTGGAAGAGGCAGACAGCTTTTGTCTGTATATGACCACCTCAATTATTCGGATCCAAAGACCATACGCATCGTAAAGGATTCTCCCGCGCTTCTTCAAAACGCCGTATATGAGGGTGAGACCCTCTATACGGTCTGTTCTGTCTGCACGGACGGTCAGCTATACCCTGTTCCGCCCAGGACCGGGAAAATTGAACTGATCGGCGACAGCATCACCTCGGGGGAAGGCCTCTTCGGCTATCCGGGACTGATCACGGAGGATCTCTGGTTTTTCACCGCGCAGAGCGAACTGCACTACGGCACGGGCATCGCGCAGAAACTGAATGCCGATCTGCGGATCGTGACCCAGGCCGGATGGGGTGTGTATATCGGGTACACAAACAACCCGTCCTATAACATGCCCTCCGTCTATGAAAAGGTCTGCGGCGTCCAGAACAGTCCCTCAGCCGTCTCGCTCGGCGCACAGGATCCCTGTGATTTTGAGAACTGGCAGCCTGACCTGATCATCGTCAACCTGGGGACCAACGATGCGGCCGCCTTTGTCAATCCCGGATATACGGACCCGGCAACCGGCCGTTATTACAAAATGAGAAAAAATGAGGACGGCACGCTCTGCGCTCAGGATCTTGAAAAGATCGGCAGGGCTGTTCCGGATTTCCTGCGCCTTCTTCGAAGACATAACCCGCACGCGCATATCCTGTGGTGCTATGGCATGATGGGGCATGAGATCGAAGAGACCCTGTGTGATGCCATTCGCCTGACGGGCGATCCGAACGCATCCTATCTCTCCCTGCCCGACACATTGCCCGGAGAATTCGGTTCTGTCGATCACCCAGGCATTCCGAGCCACAAAAAAACAGCCGACGCGCTTCTGTCGGCTGTTAAGGCACTTGGTTTTTAATGGCGGGATGCGTGCATGCGTTTCATCAGCATCCGCTGCGCTTTTCCATCATCAGCACATGGGCCTGGCATTCAACGGATGTCCCCGGTCTGTCAAAAGCCGGTGAACCTGCCGCATCGGCAACACGTCCGTCAGGCAGGATCTTCCCGCGCACATACGCTGCCATGGCGTCCGCCCGTGCAAGCATTTCCTCCCCAAGCAATCCGTCCCGAACACCCGCATAGAGAGCGCAGGCGATCATCGCGGGTGTTTCCGTTTCCATGTACGTTTCCGGATCATCCATCACATCGTGGAAGCCGCCGTCGCCGCACTGGTACTTCAGCACGACATCCAGAAGGCGCGCAAAGCGGGCCTTGAGGTCTTCCCTCTCCCTTTCCATCTTCTCCGGCAGTACCCGCCAGGTGCGCTCCAGCCCGGTCAGGATCCATGCGACCCCGACGGACCAGGCCCTTCCGTCCGTGAAACTGCCGTCCGCCTCATCCAGGATATGGGCATACAGCCCGCTCCCGGGCAGATACAGGCGGTCCAGGATCCCTTTCATCTGATGATATCCTTCTTCCGGATATCCCG
>JAGCAV010000075.1 GCA_017652545.1 Lachnospiraceae bacterium | reverse complement strand
GACGACGATCATTGATCATCATGCCAGCTTCGGCGAGATACCCGGTTCCCTTTTCGCGATCCGTGATGTGGCGAAGGAGACCGGCATGCGCTCCTGCCTATGCAATGAGGTTTCCGAACGCGACGGCGAGGAAAAGACGGAGCAGGGAATCCGGGAGAATGCGGAATTCGCGAAATGGGCGAAGGAAGCGGATGATCCCATGATCAAGGCCATGTTCGGCGGGCATGCGCTCTTTACGATTTCTGATCAGACCTTCGGGAAGATGGTCGAAGCCAACGACGGGATGACCGGTTTTCATATCCATGTCGCGGAGGGCATGAATGATGTCTATGACAGCCTCCGCAACTACGGCTGCCGCCCCGTCAACCGCCTGCTCTACAACGGGCTGCTCGGGGAAAGGACGCTGCTGGGGCACTGTATCCATGTGAGTCCCGCTGAAATGGACATCATCAAAGAGACCGGGACCATGGTCGTGAACAATCCCGAATCAAACATGGGCAATGCAGTGGGATGCGCACCGGTCCTGCAGATGCTGAAAAAGGGCATCATCGTCGGTATGGGAACGGATGCGTACACCCACGATATGCTCGAGAGCATGAAGGTCTTCCTGATCATCCAGCGGCACAACGCTGCGCTGCCGAATGTCGCCTGGGGAGAAGACGTGACCATGCAGTTCGTCAACAACCGTACGATCGCGGAGAAATATTTCGGTGTTCCGCTCGGCATCCTGAAGGAAGGCGCGGCCGCCGATATCATCGTGATGGATTACAAGCCGTTCACGCCTTTCAGTGATGAGAACATTGACGGCCATATGCTGTTCGGCATGATGGGAAAGAACTGCCGGACAACGATCATCAACGGCAGGCTTCTGTACAGGGACCGCGAATTTGTGGACCTTGACGAGGAGAAGATCAACGCGTGGACACTCGAACAGAGCAAAAAGCTCTGGGGTGAACTGAATCACCGGGAATACTGAGGCACCAAGGCGCGGGAATGTGAGTCAGGGAAAACCGTCCCCGCTGTATCACACGGAAAGGAGCATATCATGAGCGATATCATGCGCCCGATGTCCTTCGGACATCTGATGAACTGGATACTGGAAGAGTACAGGAAGAGCGAGAGCATCTTTGGCGTGTCAAAGCTGGTCAGACACAGCAACTGGCAGGCGCTGCCGATCTTTGATGAAAAGATCGAATCACCCTTCGGACCGGCGGCCGGCCCGAACACGCAGCTGGCGCAGAATATCATTGCGGCCTACGCGGCCGGTGCCCGTTTCTTCGAGCTGAAGACCGTGCAGGTCATGGATGGCGCGGAGCTGGCGGCCTGTGTGAACAAACCCTGTATTCTGGCTGAGGATGAATGTTACAACTGCGAGTGGTCCACCGAGCTGTATGTGCCGCAGGCCTATGCGGAGTATGTGAAGGCCTGGGTTGCCTGCAAGCTGCTTGCGAAGGAGTTGCAGCTTGGCGATCCGGATGCGTTTGTTTTCAACATGTCGGTCGGCTATGATCTGGCGGGGATCAAATCAGAGAAGATCAACACCTATATCGACGGCATGATCGAAGCAAAGGACACGGATGTCTTCAGGGAATGCATCGACTGGGCGCTGGCAAATACAGACAGGTTTGCCCGTGTGGATGAGGCTTACATCCGCGGGATCAGTTCCAACATTTCGAATTCCATCACGGAATCCACCCTGCACGGCTGTCCGCCTGACGAGATCGAGCGGATCGCGTCCTATCTGCTGACGGAGAAACATCTGCACACCTACATCAAGTGCAATCCGACGCTTCTGGGCTATGATTACGCAAGGGAGAGACTGGATTCGCTCGGATTTGACTATATCGCTTTTGATGATCATCACTTTAAGGAAGACCTGCAGTGGGAGGATGCTGTTCCGATGCTGCAGCGCCTGATCGCTCTGGCAAAGGAGAAAGGGCTTGAGTTCGGCGTCAAGCTGACCAATACCTTCCCGGTGGACGTCACACGCGGGGAGCTTCCGAGTGAGGAGATGTATATGGCCGGCAGGGCCCTGTTCCCGCTGACGATCCATCTGGCAAGGCGGATCAGCGAGACCTTCGAAGGGAAACTGAGGATCTCCTATTCGGGCGGCGCCGCGATCGATAATGTGAAGGAGCTCTTCGACGCCGGTATCTGGCCGATCACCATGGCGACAAGCATCCTGAAGCCCGGCGGTTATCAGAGAATGGGCCAGATCGGAGATACCCTGATGGCCTGCGGAAACGAGCCTTTTGCCGGTGTTGACATCCGGGCCGTGAAAGCGCTTGACGAGGGCGCAGCCGGATCGGGCATCTACACCAAGCCGGTCAAGCCGCTTCCGGACAGACATATGAAGAAGGATCTGCCGCTCTTTGACTGCTTTACCTCTCCATGCAGGACGGGATGTCCCATTGAGCAGGATATTCCGGCTTACCTGCAGGCCATGCTGGAGGGCAATTCCGAGAAAGCGCTTCACATCATTCTTGAGAGAAATCCGCTCCCGTTCATCACGGGTACGATCTGTCCGCATCACTGCGGAGACAAGTGCATGCGAAATTATTATGAGGGGACGGTGCACATCCGTGAAACAAAGCTTGACGCGGCAAACGGAGCCTTCGCAAAGGTGTTCCCGGACCTGAAAGCAAAGAAGCGTGTTTCAGACCAGGCAGGTGATCGGAAGGTGGCCGTGATCGGCGGCGGACCGGCAGGTCTTTCGGCAGCCGCATTCCTTTCAAGGGCGGGGGTGCCTGTGACGGTCTTCGAGCGCAAGGGCAGTCTCGGCGGTGTGGTCGCTCATGCGATCCCCAGATTCCGCATTGGCGATGACGCCATTGCGCGGGACATTGAGATCTGCAGTGCATTCGGTGCGCAGTTCGTGTGCGGACGTGAGATCGGCTCCGTGGCGGAGCTGAAGGACGAAGGTTTCACGGACGTGATCGTGGCAGCCGGCGCCTGGAAGAGCGGCAGGAACCCGCTCAGCTCCGGAGAATGCCTGGATGCGCTGGATTTCCTTGAGGAGGCAAAAGCGGATCCGTCAGCGGTGAAGCTCGGAAAGAATGTTGTCGTCCTGGGCGGCGGCAATACCGCCATGGATGTGGCCAGAGCCGCGAAACGGATACCGGGCGTTAACAATGTCATGATCGTCTACCGCCGTACGAAGAGATATATGCCGGCGGATGAGGAAGAACTTCAGATGGCTGTCGAGGACGGCGTGATCTTCATGGAACTTCTGGCTCCGGAGACCTTTGCGGATGGAAAGCTGACATGCTCTGTCATGGAGCTTGGCGCACCGGACGCGTCCGGAAGACGGTCGCCCGTTTCCACCGGAGAGACAAGACAGGTCCCGGCAGATACAGTGATCGCGGCGATCGGTGAACGGATCGATGATACGCTCTATACAAAAGCAGGCTGTGCGCTTGATCAGAAGGGACGCCCCGTGACGGATGAGCGTATGTGCACGAGCGTTGAGGGTATTTACGCGGTCGGAGATGCCAGAAGAGGACCGGCCACGGTCGTGGAAGGCATTGCGGATGCCGCCAGGGCTGCCGCCGCGATCGCCGGGATCAGCTTTGACGCGTACACGGCTGAAAACAGCGCCGCGCCTGAGGGCAGCTATCTGTTCAAGAAGGGAATGGTCGCCAGGGATACCTCTTTCATGCCCGACTGGAGATGCCTCGGCTGTCCGTCTGTCTGTGAAGTCTGCGCCGATGTCTGTCCGAACCGGGCGAACGTGGCGATCCATGTTCCCGGAAAATGCCAGGCACAGATCATCCATGTGGACGGGATGTGCAACGAGTGCGGCAACTGCGCCGTTTTCTGTCCGTACAGCGGAAGACCGTACAGAGATAAATTCACCCTGTTCTGGTCTGAGGAAGATTTTGAGAACAGCACGAACGAGGGCTTCCTTGTGACGGGAGAAGGCATTGTGAAGCTCCGCCTCGACGGGAAAGTGAGCACGCTGCCGGCTGATGAGCTGGATCAGATCTCAAAAGACGCGGCGGCAGTGGTTCGCACGGTGATTCGCGATTACGCGTATCTGCTCGGGTAAGACGGTTTGGATTTTCTGGAGAGAAGGAGGCAGAGCGCTTCCTTCTCTTTTGAGGAATAAGGATATGAGTCGGAAAAAACAGATTGCCCTCATACGCTGCGCAGGCTCTGCCGCGATCAGAACCGGTGGGGATCCCGAAGAGAGGAACGGAAACTGCGCGGCCTTGAAAGAAACGGCTGCGGACGGCGCGGCTGTATG
>JAGCAV010000003.1 GCA_017652545.1 Lachnospiraceae bacterium | reverse complement strand
GTTCCTCGAAAGACCGGGCAATCTGGCTCTGCGGCCTTGCAGGCCTGTCCGATGCTTTCGATGTCTGGGTATTCGGGGATGAGCTCACGAAAAGCAAACCCGATCCCGAACCGTTTCTGGTGACAGCACGGAAGCTGAAGACGGCTCCGGAAAACTGCCTGGTCGTTGAAGACAGCTTCAACGGCGTGCGTGCCGCAGACGCAGCCAAAATGCCTGTGATCATGATCCCGGATGAGGATACCCCGACGGAGGAGATCCGTTCCATGTGCAATGCGGTCTGTACTGCACTGGATGAGATCTGTGTCTGGCTGTCCTGACAGGACAAACCTGAAACGGTATCCGGACGTTCAGGAATGCAACCCGCAGTATATCAGCAGCTTTTAAGAAGTAAGAAGGAGAAGTACCTATGAACATTGGCGCGATCATTGGAAAACTGGATGGACTGCTTTGGGGCTGGCCCCTCATTGTCCTGCTGTTCGGCACCCACATTTTTATGACCATTCGCACCGGTTTTATCCAGAAGGATATCTTTAAGGCAATCCGTATGTCGGTCACCAAAGATCCGGATGCGGAAGGAGATGTTTCGCAGTTCGGCGCGCTGACCACAGCGCTTTCTTCCACCATCGGAACCGGAAACATCATCGGTGTCGGAACGGCCATTGCGCTCGGCGGTCCCGGAGCTGTCCTCTGGACCTGGCTTACCGGCGTTTTCGGTATCGCAACGAAATATGCAGAGACGCTCATCGCTGTCAAATACCGTGTGAAGAGTGAAAACGGCACCATGATCGGCGGCGCAATGTATGCGCTGGACCGCGGTCTCAACATGAAATGGCTTGGCATTGTATTTGCGGCCCTGGCAGCTGTCTGCGGATTTGGTATCGGCTGCATGGTACAGGCGAACGCCGTTGCCTCCAACTTTAAGGAAAACCTCCATGTCTCCCCCTGGATCGCAGCCGTAGGTCTGAGCCTGATCGTAGGCCTGGTCATCATCGGCGGCATCCGTTCCATCACAAGAGTATCGGAGATGCTTGTTCCCTTTATGGCAGCTTTCTATGTGATCGGATGCATCATCATTCTCATTATGAACCGTGACGTTCTGGGAGAGACTATCGCTACGATCTGCCGTTCCGCATTTACCGCACGGGCTGCCGGAGGCGGATTCATCGGCAGCACCATCACCATGGCATGCCGGTACGGTTTCGCAAGGGGACTGTTCTCCAACGAATCCGGTATGGGTTCCGCACCCCTTGTCGCCTCTGCGGCACAGACCCGCAACCCGAAGCGTCAGGCGCTCGTTTCCATGACAGGGACCTTCTGGGACACCGTCATCATCTGCCTGATGACCGGTCTGGTTCTGGTCTCCAGCATTATCAAACATCCGCAGATTGACGGACTTTCCGGAAACGGAAGCGAACTGACCAGCATGTGCTTCTCCATGATTCCGAAGATCGGCCTTCCGATCCTGATTGTCGGCCTGATCACCTTTGCGTTCTCCACCATCCTCGGATGGTATTATTACGGAGAACGCTGCGCGGTTTATCTGTTCGGCGAAAAAGTCATCATGGTCTACAAGGTTCTCTGGGTCGCCGGCGTTTTCATCGGCTGCGTCATGACGCTGAATACCGTCTGGGATCTGGCCGACCTGCTGAACGGTCTGATGGCGATCCCCAACATTATCGCGGTTCTGCTCCTGTCCAATGTCATCGCACGTGAGACAGCCAAATACAAGGGCAGCCATATTGAAGACAAAGATGAAACCCCGATCCCGGTGCTGAAAAATGCGGACCGCGGCGTACTGGGCTGACAGGAAAACACTTCACCGTTTTTGGAAACAGACTGTTGCGAATTTTCCTGATACTGTTACAGAAAGGAGCGCTGCGCCTTTTGGCGCATTGATGTAATGAACGATATCGCAGACATAGGTATTCTGGTCCTGTTGCTTATTCTCTCCGGCTTCTTTTCCTCTGCGGAAACGGCGCTGACTGCGGTCAACCAGATCCGTATCCAGGCACTGGCGGAGGAAGGAAACCATCGGGCAAAGACGGTCCTGGAAGTCCTGAAAAACCGTCCGAAAATGCTGAGCGCCATCCTCATCGGAAACAATGTCGTAAACCTTTCCGCATCCGCCCTGGCGACCACCATTGCCATGCGGCTCTGGGGGAATGCGTTTGTTGCGCTGGCGACCGGTATTCTGACCATACTGATCCTGATTTTCGGGGAAATCACTCCGAAAACCTCTGCGGCCGTTCATGCGGAAAAGGCAGCGCTGCGCTATGCCGGTGTGATCCGGATCCTCATGGCGATCCTGACCCCCGTCATCTTCATCGTAAATCTGATTTCCGGCGTACTGCTGAAACTGATGGGGATTGATCCGAATGAGCGCCCGCCCATGACGGAGCAGGAACTGCGTACCCTGGTAAGCGTCTCCGAAAAAGACGGCGTCATCGAGGATGACGAGCGTCAGATGATCAACAATGTGGTTGATCTGGACGATACGCTGGCCCGGGAGATCATGGTTCCCCGCGTCGATATGCGCTGCGTCCCTTCGGATTCCACCTATGACGATCTGATTGCAGCCTTCCGGAAGCACCGGTATACCAGGCTTCCGGTCTATGAGGATCAGGTCGACAATATCATCGGCATCCTGAACATGAAGGATCTTCTGGTAACGGATTCGGAGCATTTCGACCTGAAAAAGGTCATGCGCGAACCATATTTCGCCTATGAGACCAAGAGTATTTCGGACCTGCTGGATGAGATGCGCAGCGGCTCTGTTTCTCTTGTCATCGTGCTGGATGAATACGGCGCCACCTCCGGTCTGATTACCCTGGAGGATGTGCTGGAGGAGATCGTAGGCGATATCCGGGACGAATACCGCGGACGGGACCGGGAAGAGATCATCACCCTCATTCCCGGGCGAAAATATTCCGTGCTCGGCGGAGCGGCGCTTGACGACGTCAATGAGGCGACCGGTCTTTCCCTCTCCTCCGACAACTATGACTCGATCGGCGGTTATATCATTGAGCATTCTGAAGACAACATTCCGAAAGTCGGGGAATATGTAGAGGAAAGCGACGGTACCCGCCTTACGGTAGAGACGGTGCGTCGCAACCGGATCATCCGGGTGACCATCCTGCTGCCGGATCTGCCGAAGGATCCGGAAGAGC
>JAGCAV010000074.1 GCA_017652545.1 Lachnospiraceae bacterium | reverse complement strand
CCGGAAGCTGAATTTCTCCCTGTCCAGCCCGTCGATGAAGGTCACATTCGGCAGTGCTTCCAGCACTTTCCGCTCGCTGGTCAGGTTGTCCTTCATAAACTGGTAGATCAGGACCTTCAAACCGTACCCGGCCGCCCGGGTACACAGTCCCATCCCCGTTGTTGTCTTTCCCTTTCCGTCTCCGCAGTAAATGTGGACCAGGCCTGTGCCGCCCTTTTTTGCCCGCGCTATTCTATCGTTCTCCATGCCCACACATTTACCTCGCTGATGTCAGGGATCGCCCCGTTTTTTCGGACCTGTTTCCGTATTATTATATACTCCCCCAAACGCTTCTTTCCAGATACATCACAGTCTGTTTGTTGTATGTTTCATATTGACATTTTGTTAAATATCTTTTATACTCATCATGTCTTTCTACATATGATATGAGTATATTGTAAGGCGGATCTATTTCCCTCCCGCAGTGTTTTCCCACGGAGTTTGGCTATGGCTCAATACGAAGTATCCTGTTCGGCACTGCGCCGTTCACTCAAAAGCAGGCAAACCATTCTCAGAGGCATCCGCAGCGCCTCGGCCGGAGCCCTGAGCGCTGCCCAGAATCTGGCAGAGGCGGGTTCCTCCTTCCGGGATATCTGCGCTTTGCTTCGCGAGATCAGTCAGAATCTGAAAAAGCAGGAAGCATCCGCTGCTGCCCTCTTTTCCGCTCTCCGGGCTGTCTGTCAGACCTATTCCGTGACGGAAGAGACGATCGCGGGCTATGACAGCTATGATCCGGACGCCTTCGACCGGGCGCTGACTGAAGCAGCCGGTCACAGCCCGTACTCTCCGGTCCTCTTCAGCACTTCGGATCCGGTCGGAAAAGCGGCATACCTGTCCTCTCTCGCAAATGTCCTGCTCTCGCAGTTCCCCGGAATCGCCATGAGCATCGGCAGCCGCATCGAATTTCCGGCCGGCGCAGGGATGACGGCATACGGCAGTGCTTCCGTTTCGGGCACGTATACCCGGTCCGAACATGTGAAGATCAGCCAGGCGCTGGATACGAACACCGGCCTTTTCAGGGAAAGCATCAGCGTCTCAAATGACGGAAAGACCATCAGTTTTACCAAAGACGGCGTCAACATGTCCGTCAGGACGGACACAGGTACCTGGAAGATCGATCCCACCTCCCTGTCCCGGACCACCGGCGCGCAGATCGATGAGAAGACCCGCATTTCTTTTACGGAAAAGGTAAATGCAAACGGCATGTCGTCCATGGAGGAGAGTGTCACAACAAAGGCGGGAACTGCCAGCGTCACAACGACGATCGGTGTAAAGCCATCGGATCCGCAAAAACCAAAGCCGGGTCCCTCGCCTGTTCCGGTACCGGGCCTTGATGCAGCCATCGGACTGCGGCAGCGGATAGCGGCGTATGAGAAGATCCTTGCCGGAAGCCTTGCCGGCGACATGATCCCCGTACCCGGGACAGCCGTGCCGCAGCCGGTCTTTGTAAGATAAACGCCGGAAAGGGCAGCATACCAGGGAGTCAGAAATATGGGAATTCCAGAGAAAAGATCCGGAGAAAGGAAAAAAAGAACAGGCGGTGCCTGCGCATCGCCTGTAGTGTGTCTGTCTTCATCAGGTCTGACCAGGATTCTCTGCCTGGTCTTTCTGATCTTTCTGATTTTTCTTTTTGCTCTCCTGTCCCTGCTGCGCTCCGTCAGGCCGGTCTCCCGATCAGATGACGATCATCTGATCCGCATCGTATTTCCCGGAACGTTTGCCGCATTTACCGGGTACACCCCGGATGAGGAGGAAGCCCTGTGGCGCGAAGCCGAAGACAGCAGCAAAAGATATACCCTTCTGAAGCGGGATGCAGATGATGCCCTGTCCCTCTATGTCACCCCGTCTCAGCTTCAGTATAACAAACGCCTCTATGAAGACGGCCTGAAAGGGTGGACAATCCGGTGCGAAAGCAGAGGCGTTCAGGTACACCCTTCCGGTGATTACCGCTCTGTCCGTCTGATCGCTGATTCGTATGATGCTTATCAGGATGCCCTCGGAGAGCTGCGGGCAGCCCTCACAGCTGTTTCGTGCCTGCAGATCATACGAAACGCACCTGCTGACGACTGGAGCCTGCGCGCAGGGATCTGCGTCTCCTCCTCACCGGATGAGGAGATCGCCTCCTTCACCCTGCCCGGGGAAGAGCTCAGTCTGACCAGGGAACTGTGGCCATGATCCACAGAGACGGCACGGCAGCTGGCTTACGCAATCCGTACCGTCTTTCCCGCTTTCGGCTTGATCACCTGTATGTCCGGGAAATTCTCCCGCATCATCTTCCTCAGGCCTTTTGTATCGACCGTGGGTGATCAGGATGGCATTGGTCCCCATCCAGCAGCATGTTATCTTCATAACCGCCTCCGCGGGTGTCTTTATGCAGCAGATATGCAACTGATCAATAGGTAAAGCCGCTTTCCTCTCCCAGCGGTTTTTCCAGCAGTTCGGGATGCATGCAGATATGCTTGATCAGCCGCAGGCTTCTTGCAAAATAGAAGCCGTCAGCGATCCGCTCATCCAGCGTCGCCCCGACATCGATCACGTCACGGATCTGCCTGGTCCCGTCCTCCATCAGGATCTCTTCCTTGTGAAGCGTCCCGACAGTGACCATGATGGAATTTGTCCCGTAATTATTCAGGTGATGATAAACTGCCGGGCATTTGATGCTTCCGAGGTTTGAGATCAGGACAGACGAATAGTTGGGATCCCCGGCGGTGAGGAAAGAGGGGTTGATCCCCCAGAAATCCAGGTACCGGATGATCCGGACAAGGAAGGCCATCAGGAGCCTGGGCATTGCTGCAAACTTATCCAGCAGATCATCTATGCCTCCGGTCGCATGTTCGCTCTTTCGCGCTTCCCGCACATCGCCGATGACTTTCCTGGATATCTCTGCAACCGTATCCTCGTCTTTGGGTACCATGAACATCAGCGTTTCTTCAGCCCCATCGGCAAATCTTCTTTTTGCCACAAAGGACAGGCTGATCTCGTTGCGCTCATACATGCGGTATCCGGCGATGAACCGGTTCATCAGGGGACGCTCGCGAAGCATGCGGGCCAGGGCCGTGAGGATACAGTGGAAGATCGTGATCTTCTCCTCCTTCGGCACACCCTCATTTTTTGCATTCAGATATTTCATCAGCTCCGTTGCGTCGATCGTATCATGCAGATAGACTTCACACTCCGTCCGTTTGGGCAGAAGTGCCGTCATCACCGTCTGCAGGCCGGGCGCCTTTACCCGCCTCCCGTCCCGCCGGTCTCCCCATTTTCTTTTGCTCATGCGCATTCCTCCTCCAGGATCCGGTAAGCCACCTTGCCCACCAGTGTTCTTGGCAGTTCCGCACGCAGTTCAATCTCCCGGGGCAGGGCATAAGCCGCCACCCTTTCCTTCAGATACGCCCGGATCTCTTCCTTGATCTCTTCCTCTTCGGTTACGTCGGCAGGCAGCTTTCCGCTTGCAGGAACGACGAACGCCTTGATCAGCTGTCCGCGCTTCACATCCGGCACGCCGATCACACAGCTGCAGGACACCTTGTCCCACGCATCCAGAATATCCTCGATCTGGCTGGGGTATACATTGTATCCGTTGGTTACGATCATCCTCTTGATACGCTGAATAAAATAAACGTATCCGTCCTCATCCATGTAACCCAGGTCGCCGGAATACAGCCAGATATCTCCGTCCCTGCGTCTGCGCAGGGTCTGCTCCGTCTCCTCCTTCTCATGCAGGTAACCCAGCATCAGCGTCGGTCCCTTCAGGACGATCTCTCCTCTCTCACCCCGCGGCACACTCTCGTCTGTCCCCGGCCGGACAATGTCATACACCGTGTCCGGGAAGGGCAGGCCGATCGAATGGGGTTTGAATGTGTCCCTCGGCGTCAGGCATGAGGCCGTCACGCATTCCGTCAGGCCGTATCCCTCTCGCACCTGGATCGAAGCGCCATGGTCCTTCAGGAACTGATCCACTTTTTCCTTCAGGCCCAGGCTCAGAGCGTCCCCGCCGCAGAACATCCCTTTCAGGAAACTCAGGTCAGCTGTCTTAAGCGCCGGCGCTGCCAGCAGGGCGCCGTAAATATTCGGGACGCCCGCAAGGTAGTTCGGCCTTTTTTTGATCATCATATCGGAGTAATTTTTGATCGAAAAAGTTGGCATCAGAATACAGCAGCCGCCGAAGACCAGGACCGTGTGGATGTTGATCCCCAGTCCGAAGCCGTGGAACATGGGCATGCAGCTGAGCATGGTCATGCCGGGCCGGATATCGCTCCGGATCGCTTCCTTCGCCTGCAGTGCCAGGGCATTGAAATTCAGGTCGGTGAGGCATACGCCTTTGGGCTTTCCGGTGGT